>PWYO01000243.1 GCA_003567835.1 Actinomycetota bacterium
CCCACAAGTCACCGGCTACAATATAATCAACAGTTGCGGGATCTACACCAACTTCGACCAGCATGGGGTCTACGATGACTTCCCAGCCCGCAAAGCCAATGGATATGGTTTTGCCTTCAATGTCCTGGACCGTCTGCACATCACCATCGGGACGAATGGCAAAATCAAATACCTGGGTGGCCATCATCTCGTAAGCCATGACCACATCCATACCCGCATCAATACCGGCAGCTAATACACCGGGAGAGGGATAGCCCACTTCAGCTCGCCCCTCAGCTATAAATTTTACGCTGGCCAGGGCATCTGCAGGACCGGGTTCCATAATCAGGTTAATACCCATCTCTTCAAAATATCCCATCTCATCGGCAATCCACAGATTGTAATCATCCATCACCTCTAAAGTACCCCTTGGCGTAACAAAAGTCATATCAACCATTTCTTCAGGAGCCGCAACTTCCTGCCTACATCCAAAAGAAGGCAAGACTGAGAGAGCAATCAAAGTGATCACTGCAACGGACACAATCATTAATTTCTTCAATTTGAACCTCCTTAAAACAATTTTACTATTAAAAACTTATTTGTCACACCTCCCATCTTGTTTATGTTTCACCATGCAATCAATGATTCGATATTCATAAAGTGCTTATGTATCTACTATTATTATATAATAAACAACTAAGGTACACTATTCGGCAAGATGGTTGCAAACAGGTTATTGTATCCTATCGGTGGTTGAGAAATGCCCAGCACCCCAACCCAAGTTAAGCATGATATTAAAAATAATTTTGTAGTAACGGTAACGTTAATGTATCCATTTGTCAAGAGTAAGCCCCATTTTTCTTGTTCCTTGCTGCGTGCTTGACGGACATCGGCTAAGAGACTCTGCTGATTTGTTTAAACATTTTTTTTGCCTTTTTTGAATAAAACCCTATAAAATGGTAAAGTTTAATTTATTTTATGGTAAAGGAAGGTTTCCTTGATCAAAAATGTCATTTTTGATTTTGATGGCACCCTGGTAGATTCCAGCTATGCAGTAGAGAAACTGGTTCATCACTTTAAAGAGAAGTACAAAAAAAATAATATGAGCTTAGCCCAGTTTCAAAAAATAAAATCTTTACCCATGGTTGAAAAAATCAGAATGATGGGCGTCCCTCTTTACAAACTGCCCTCTATTTCCAGAGAAGCAAAAAAAGTATATGCTTCATTTTTAGGAGAAGTAAAAATTGCAGAAGGAATGTCAGACACCTTGAAAAAACTGGTTCATATGGGTTTGGAGCTTAATATTATCTCATCCAATTCGGTGAAAAATATTTGCCAGTTTTTAAAAAACAACCAAATTCATTATTTTTCAGAGATTTATTGTGCACCCAATATGTTAAAAAAGGACAAAACGATTTTAAAATTTTTAAAAAAGAAAAGGCTTTCTCGGGAAAGCATTTTATATATCGGCGATGAATTACATGACATTACTGCTTGCAAAAAAATCCAGGTTAAGGTGGCAGCAGTTTCCTGGGGGCTAGATTCCAGTGAATTGCTCAGGGCGGGTAATCCCGATTTTTTTTGTTCCAAACCAATGGATATATATCATTTTATATCCAAAAACAATACCTAGTTTCGTGGTAAAAAAATGACCAGATACAAAAAAGTAAAACTAAAACATATTGCTGAAAAGGCAGGGGTGTCCATTAACACCGTCTCCCGTGCCTTAAATGATAAAAATGATATATCGGAAAAAACCAAGCAGAAAATTCGAGAAATTGCCAAAAATATGGGCTATGTGCCTGATCAGGTTGCTGGATCCTTGCGCAGAGGCTCAACCAAAACCATTGCAGTGGTTATACCGGACATCCTGGATCCCCTTATGGCCATCTGGGTCAAAGATATAGAAGCCAAGCTGGGACAAAAAGGATATAATATTTTTGTTCTAAATACCGATGAAAATTACCAAAGGGAAGAGAATGCACTGCTGCTTGCATTAAGCAAAAAGGTGGATGGCATCATTCTTTGCCCCTGCCAAAAAGATCATAAAGATATCCTTTTTTTACAAAAGAAAAAGATCAATTTTGTTCTTTTAGGCAGGCGTTTTGCTGAAATACAAACCGATTATGTGGTCTCAGATGATGTAAATGGGGGTTATCTGGCCACCAAATACCTCTTGGAACAGGGCAGGGAAAAAATTTTATTTTTAAACGGGCATCAATATATTTCTTCAGCAAAAGAAAGGTATCTCGGTTACATGAAAGCCTTGTATGAGTACGGGCAGAAAATCGAGGATAGCCTTATATATGAAATCGATAATACCTCCGGACATTCTATTCAAGCCATCAAAGCAATCTTGGAAAGGCAAATCAAATTTGACGGTATTTTTGCTTTCAGCGATCTGATGGCTTGGGAAGTGATCTATATACTGCAAAAACTTGGCTACAATATCCCCCAAGACATTGATATCGTAGGCTATGACAATATCCAATCCAGGTTCTTTTATCCATATTCTTTGACCACAGTCAATTACCCGAAAAGAACCGCAGCTTATATGGCTGTGGAGATTCTTCTCAAAAAAATAGCCCACCCGCACACCCAGGATTATTATCAACACACCATCGAAACCAATTTGTTTGTCAGATAAAATACTTGATTTTCTGGAAGCATTTGACAAATTATTTCATTAACGTTAATGTAATATTGATTGTTTATGATTTGTTTCATGATTATTTGTAGCAATGATTTTCTTTACAAACAGGCCGACCAATCACCAACATTATATTATCAATCCTAAGGGGGGCTCATAATGGAAAAAGTAAAATGTGCAGTCATCGGGCTGGGCTGGTTTGGTGAATATCATCTGGACACCTTAAAGCAGCTTCCAGCTGTTGATGTAGCCGCAATCTGTACCCGGACCAAAAGCAGGCTAGAAGATTTGGCCCAAAAATATGAAGTTCAAAAAACATATTCTGATTATCATGATCTTTTAGAAGATCAGGATATCGAAATGGTATCCATCACCACCCATGTAAAGGATCATTTTCAAATCGCTATTGACTGCATAAAAGCAGACAAGCATGTTTTTTTGGAAAAGCCGATGGCGGATACCACCGAAGAATGTGACCAGATCCTGCAGGCGCTCAAAAAGAGCAATAAAGCTTTTATGGTGGGGCATATCTGCAGATTTGACACCCAGTATGCTATGGTAAAAGAAGAAATCGAGAAAGGCAATATGGGCAAATTGGTATCCATGTATGCCAAAAGAAATCTTGCCGGTTTTATAACCGAAACCCACCTTGACAAACTAAGCGCCATGTTTGGAGACGGCATACATGATTTGGACCTGATGCTGTGGTATTCAGATTCCAAGCTCAAAAGTGTTTTTGCCCAGACCACAAATACCAGGCCCCATTTAAAATATGATGATATCGCTTGGGCCATGTTTCGTTTCCAGGACGGATCTTTTGGGGTCATCCAAAACAATTGGAGTCTTCCGGACAATGTCCCCTATGCCATTGCCGCCGAAATGGAAGTCTTGGGAACTGAGGGAATGGTAAACATTGATAATTCCGGCAAAAATTTTACAGTGGTTTCCAAGGACAGGATTGCTTATCCCGAATCAAAATATTGGCCGGTGGTCCACGATTCCAGAAGGGGTTTTTTAAAGGAAGAATTTGACTATTTTATAAAATGCATTATACAAGGGGAAAAACCAAAGGTCATCACCCCGCAAGAATCCAGGGACGCAGTCCATGCCATCAGAATGGCGGAAAAGAGTGCTGCAGAAAATAAGGTGATCTATTTCTAGACCATCCCTTTTAAGTCATAATATCACAAATAACAATAGAAAAAATAGGATAAACAATTGGAGGCAATCATGCGTCTTAAACCCCTTCCCGCATCTATTTACAAAAAAAGGATAAAGAAGCTTCAGGAAAAACTGCAAGCAGAAGATATTGACCTATTTGTGGGCTACAGCAGTGAATGCGAATCAGCAACATCCAGATTTTTGACCGGTTTCTGGCCTTTCTTTGATTTTACGGCCGTGCTGGTTCCTGCCCAGGGCAACGCCGCCCTGATCACTGGCGGCCCTGAGTCATATGAGTTTGCCAAATCATTTGCCCAGTCAGTGGATATCTACATCAATCCCCTGCTGGTGGAAACTTCTGCGCCCGACTGGGTCACCGATGCTCCCGGTGAGGATTTCTCCCAGATTATTGCCAAGGTATGCGCCAGTGTGCCGGGACGTATCGGCCTGGGAAACCACAATATATTTCCCTTCAACCTTTTGGAGGACCTTAAAAAAGCCTGCCCCTCTTCAGAGATTGTGCCTGCAGACAACCTGCTTTGGGAAGTCCAGGCCATCAAAGAAGATGAAGAGATCCCTTATATCATCGAGGCCTATAAGATTACTGAGAAATCGCTCATGGCAGCACTCAATGAAGCAGCACCGGGCAAAAGAGAATGGGAGCTTGAAGCCAAAGCAAAATCAGAGATGGTGCTCATGGGTGCCGAAGGCACCCCTTACCCGCCTTGGGTATGCTCCGGGCCCAATACAACGCTGAGCTTGTGCCGGTCAACCGAGAGAGCTATTCAAAAAAATGAACTGGTGCAGCTGACCATAGGGACCAAATATATGGGTTTTTGCGGCAATATGTGCCGGCCTTTTGCTCTGGGCAAGTTCCCGCCCAAAGCAAAAAAGCTCGCTGAAGCAGCCCTGGAGTCGGTGCATTATGTACTGGATACCATAAAACCGGGCATGGAGAGCCATAAGCTTTTTGAAGGATATTATAATATTCTGTCCAAATATGGATACCAGGATTTTACCTTATACGGTCCGGCCCACGGCACAGGCCATGCTGAAGTTGAGGGTTTATGGCTATCCAAGGATTCCGATTTTATCATCAAGCCCAATATGCTTTTCAATATTGACATCTGGCTTTCTGACCAAGAGTACGGCATGCGTTTTGAGGACGGCATCCTGATTACTTCCCAGGGGATCAAAGAATTAACTTCCTATAGGCGAGAGGTTATTGAAATCTGATGCACATAAAAAGAGCGGATATCTTAAAGCAAGTACAAAGCAGAAAAGACGAGATACTCCAATGGACAAAAAAACTCATTGCCTGCCCCACTGAAAATAAGCCGCCTGATGGTTATGAAGCCCAAGGCCAGCAATTTCTCAGAAAAGAATGTGAAAAAATAGGCTTGGCTGTGGACATGTTTGATCCCCAACAGGTTCCGGATATCAAAAACCACCCCTGGTGGCTTGAGGGCAGAAACTACCCAAAGGACAGACAGAACCTGGTAGCCACCTGGAAGGGCGGTGATCACGCCAAGTCCTTGCTGTTTAGCGGACATATGGATGTTGCCCCCTCTTCTCCCGGCAAGTGGAAGATGGTCGACCCTTTTGGTCCCCAAATCAAAGAGGGAAAGCTCTATGGCCGGGGGTCGGCTGACTTAAAAGGAGGGCTTGCCGCTGCCTTCTGGGCATTAAAGATGATAAAAGAAATGGGATTTCAGCCGGCAGGTAATATTATTTTTGAAAGCGTAGTGGATGAAGAATTTGCAGGGGGCAACGGCACCCTGGCCGCAAGGCTTAAAGGCTATAATACCGACTTGGCCATATTGGTAGAGCCCACCAGGATGCAGGTGTGCACCGCTTGCATGGGCGCATTTTTAGGGGAAATCTTACTCACCGGCACCTCAGGGATGCCCTATATGGGGTTTGATATCCCCAACCCCATATACGGAGCAGCAACAGTCATTGATCTGTTTAAAAAATGGGGCAAGCAATGGGCTCAAACCAACCATCATGCCCTTTTTGAAGAAAAAGGCAAAGAACTTAAGGTCCTTCTTTGGGATATCAACTCTAAAACGGAAGGTGAGTTCACCCAGATGGGAACCCCGCTGATAACCAAATTATCCTGGATTGTATGGTGTTATCCCGGTACAGACGAAAATACATTTAAGCAGGAATTTCTAGATTTCTGGGAAAAAAAAGCAGCTGCTGAGGACTTAAAACCGTTTCAGTTGGAGCATCGGTTTACCTACCATTATGTGAGACCCTGGGAGACAGATCAAAACCATCCGGCGGTTACAGAAGTGGTTGACGCCTATAAGGATTATACAGGCCAAACGCCAAAGGTGACCGGAGCGCCTTTCTCCTGCGACATGGCTGTATACGGCGCAATTGGAAACATGCCCATCTTGATTTTGGGCCCCAGGGGAGGAAACCTCCATGCCCCTGATGAATGGGTCCTGGCAGAAGATATCCTATCCCTTACCGGAATTTTTATGAACCTTTTAAGCAGATGGACATCCTAGATAGAGGAATGTTTTATGAAACTTATAGATGCATCGGGCCCCATATATGAAGGGATGTGGTCCTACGGACCTCCCTATCCCAAATTCAGGCTAAAGGAGCTCAAGCATCCCGATTGGCTTGAATTTAGCGCTTACTCCCAAGGCTTTGAAGGTTTCTCGATGGTGACCGGAACCTATATCGATGGTCCTGCCCACGCTTTGGGACTGGACCAAGCGCCGCCCATCCATGAGATCGGCCTGGATAAACTGTTTGGTGTGGATGCTTATGTGCTCAAGTTTGACCTGCACAAACTAAAAAAAGAGGGAAACCGCCCATGCATCTCTTTGCAAGATATCAAAAAAGCGGAAAAAGAAAACATCCCTAAGGGGTCTAATATCATTTTTGCTACTGGCTGGGGCAAACATTGGGACCAACCCGATTATCTCACTAATTGCTGGTTTTTAAAAAAAGATGCAGCCTCCTATATTGTAGACAAAAAACCGTTTTTGCTGGCCCTGGACACACCTTCTATTGACAATGTAGACAATGAGCAGGGCTTGTGGCCCTTACTATTTAACAATCATATATATTTGGTGGCTCCGCTGGTCAATATTGAAAACATAGAAAATTTTAAGGTTAAGCTCTATGTGTGTCCCCTAAAAATTCTTCACACCACCGGTCTTCCCTGCCGAGTCATTATTGAAGATTAGGCCAAGGGCATTTTCGCCTACGGTTGCACCTGGTTCATTCTTGTACCCGAAAGGTCAGGGACTGCTCAACATCGGGAATCTGTTCACCTTCCCAGGTATATACAAATCAGTCATAATAATAGCTTGCCCAGTCCATAGTCATATTTCTATGCAAAAACCCCGATCCTCGTTCTGTGGCAAGATTCATATTATAATCTAGGGCCATAAAACGGTCTTCGATGGTAATATCCATGGGCACCCAGCCATATTGGGGAAATTTGACCTCGGTCCAGGCATGGCCCATATTGAGCTGTCCGCCTTCCAGCTGTATGGTGTAAATGGGCAATCCGCTGGCTATCCTGGATGGAATCCCTGCAGCCCGCAGCAGCGCCGTATACAGTATGGCATAATCGGCGCATACCCCCGTTTTTTCTCTGAGTATCTCTGAGGCGTACATCAGGGGATAGCGGGGTTCATCCGCCCGCCTGTAATCATAGTCAAGCAGATCTGTAACATCCTGGTAAAGCTTCTCAATGATTGCTGCCGGCCTTTTTTCATCCCCTATCACCGAGTTTGCCTTATTGATGATTGACGGATGATCAGAGTCAATATAAAGGTCAGGGACCGTGTACAAAAGCAAATCACTGTCATCAGCATGATAGCGCAAGCTGCCGTAATCGATATCCGCATATTCAAAGGAGATCATTTCCACATCCAGGGTTATGACCGCAGAGAGGCCTTCTGCTTCCTGAATGGTCAGGTCACCATAATCGATTTGCAGTATCTTATTAAAACTCTGGTCATAGTGCACCTGGTAGTGGCCCCTGTTTACGGCAATATCTTTGACTGTCTGGAATGGCGCATAGGTCTGGGGTATCCTTGCAAAACATTGGATGTCTTGAAGAGTCCCCGGACCAAGATTGGCCATCCGGTATTCTATTTCAACGGTAAGGGTTGTACTTTGAATGGGGACAACGCAAACATTGGCCTCTTCTATGACCATGTCTTTGGTTATATGGTCCGAAAGTGTCCCGTCAGAAACAGTAAGATGCACCGCATATATGCCTGGTGCCTCAAAAATATGGGAAATTTCTTCGCCTTCAAAGGTTTTTGCCCCAATCTCCCAGCGGTAACTCAGCAAATCTCCGTCTACATCATAAGAGGGAGAACCAGAAAAATAAACGGGCACACCTGCGGGATATTGCTTCGGTCCGCTTTGATCGCCAAAAATCTCAAAATAGGCATAGGGGGGCCTGTTTGAGTCCTGGGCTATTCGGTCACCCAGCCCCTCCCCTTCAGAAAGAGACAGGACCGTCAAGCCTGAGAACCCGTCCGCAATATACCCATAGTTTCCTTCAATATGGATATCATAAGAAGTTCCAGTGGTATAAAAGCTGTCTATGTGGCGGGGGTTATCCTTTTGAGACACATCTACCGCATGGACGCCTCCGTCAAGATCGGAAACCAGCACATAATCGGATACCTTATCTATTTCCCATCCCTGACCGGGAATGGAACACCGGCCTAGAAGCGCAGGACTGTTCTTGTCTGCAATATCTAGGACCTGAAGCAGACTTTGGGCTTCATTGTCTTCCAGGTCAATGGTGTTGCTGGAAATATAGGCAAAATTTCCTTCAACATAGACCCCTGCTGACCCTTCGGCAAGATGACAGCTTCCGGCCAGCTGGGGTTTTTCTTTTTCTGTAATGTCAACCACAAAAAATCGGCATGCCTGTCCCAAAGGTTTATGCGCATCATAGATGGTACTGTTCAGATAGGCATAATTTCCCTGGACATCCATGCTCCAGGGCACACCCTCGATTTCAAGCGCTGCTATCAGCCTTGGCCGATTCTTATCGGATATATCAATAATCTCCATCTGGCTTATCTGGCCTTCATCCAAGATCTCTGTGCTGTTTAAAAATGCATAATCATCCTGCACGGAAAAACCCTGGACCCATTTTTCGGTACCGCTGCCGCTGATATAGCCTCCCACCACCCTGGGCGATTCCGGGCTGCTTATATCAATGATTTTGAATCCGCATTCAGTAAAATGCCGCCCCGTTTCCCTTTGCCTGCTGGTATAGGAAACATAGGCATAGGCATCTTTGGCAATAACAATATTGGCAGCGTGCATATCCCTTGCTTTCCCCATTATCTGGGGATTCTTTTTATCAGAAAAATCAATAATATGCAGCTGACCCAAATCATCGGTTAGGTAGGCGTGGGTGCCTTGCACATCCACATCAATTGCCTGGCCGGGGATGTCAAGCTTCCCCGTAAAAGAAAACCCAAAGGGCCCAAAAAAGCGCTCTTCTTGCTGCAGGGGCGGGTGGGGCTCAGGGGGAGGCGCAGGCAGCGGTTCTTGCACCTGGGGCAACAGCATGCAGGAAGTAAGCATTATGAGCAGAAAAGCAAATACCGGTACAGACAATTTTTTTGTGTTCATGGGGACATCCTCAAACAGCCCGTAATCTTTCTGCAAAAATCTTCTACTTTTAACAAATCCTGGTCAAAATGATCTTCTCCAATAAGGGATAGAATTTTGCTGCCTATGATGATACCATCGGTGTATTCTTTTATATCATTGATTTGCTTGACCGTAGACAAACCAAAACCGAGTGCGGTATAAAGACCGGTTTGTTTTTTCACCATACTGAGAAAATCTTTTATCTCTGCAGCAATGTGCGCTGTTTGGCCGGTAACCCCCTTGACAGAAACACAATACACAAACCCTTTTCCGATCTTGCCAATTTGCTTCAGCCTTTCTTTGCCGGTGGTCAGAGATACCATCATGATATTGTCTAGGTCCGCATCCTCAAAAAACTTTTTATAACCCATATATTCTTCAAGCAAAAGGTCCGGGACAATCAAACCGCTTATTCCGCTTCTATTGCATTCTGAAAAAAAACGTTTTAGGCCATAACGGTATATAGGATTAAAATAGCTCATAACCACCACGGGTATTTGGGTAATCTTGCCCAGTTTTCTTAGGCTTTCAAACATGATGTCGGCATGCATGCCTTTTTGCAGGGCCACCTGGCTGGTTTTTTGGATTACCGGCCCATCAGCGAGCGGATCAGAAAAAGGAAGGCCCACCTCGATCATGTCTGCGCCATGATCCGCCAATCGCAAAAACAGTTTCTCAAACCCATCCATGGTGGGATAACCGCAGGTTATAAAAGGGATAAAAGCCTTGTTTTTCCCTAATTTTTTAAAAACTTGTCCTATGGTGCCTGCCATCATTTAACCCCCATTTCCATAACCGTATTGAGGTCCTTATCTCCCCTGCCGGAAAGGTTGACCACGATGATTGCTCGTTTGCTTTCCTTTTTAGCCAGGTCCATAGCCCAAGCCAGCGCATGACTGCTCTCCAAAGCGGGTATGATACCTTCATAATAAGACAATGCCTGAAATGCTTCAATAGCCTGGGTGTCGGTGGCTGTTTTGTAGATTACTTTTTTAGCATCAAAAAGAAAAGCATGCTCAGGGCCTACACCGGGGTAATCCAGGCCTGCGGATATGGAATGGGTTTCACAAATCTGCCCATAATGATCCTGGAGCACATAACTCAAGCTCCCCTGAAATACACCTTCGGCACCTTTGTGCAAAGAAGCACAATGTTTGCCGCTATTTAAACCTTTTCCTGCCGCCTCCACACCGACCATGGACACCCCTTCTTTCAGGAAAGGGTAAAACAAGCCCATGGCATTGCTGCCCCCGCCTACACAGGCAACCAGGTAATCAGGGAGCCGTCCCTGCTCGGCCAATATCTGTTTCTTTGCCTCTTTGCCAATAACCGATTGAAAATCCCGCACCATCAAAGGATAGGGGTGGGGGCCTACCACCGAACCAATGATATAATGGGTATGGTCAAAATTGGCCACCCAGTACCGCAAAGCTTCATTGCAAGCATCTTTTAAGGTCTTGCTTCCTGTTTCTACCTCTTTGACCTCACTGCCCAAAAGTTTCATTCGAAATACATTGGGTTCCTGCCTGGCCACATCAATCTTTCCCATAAAAACCTTGCACCCAAAACCAAAAAGGGCTGCACAGGCTGCAGTAGACACCCCATGCTGGCCCGCTCCGGTTTCAGCAATAATATTCTTCTTGCCCATTTTTTTTGCCAGAAGCGCCTGACCCAGGGTATTATTGATTTTATGGGCGCCCAAATGACATAAGTCCTCTCTCTTTAGATAGATTTTTGCCCCGCCCAGATGCTCAGAAAGCCTTTTTGCAAAATACAGGGGCGTAGGTCTTCCAGCATACGTTTTTAAAAGACCTTTTAGTTCCTGTTTGAAGGCCGGATCCTTTTTGGCCTGCTTGTAGGCCGCATCAAGGGCAGACAAAGCGCCGGCCAGCACCTCGGGCACAAACCTTCCTCCAAACCGGCCAAAATACCCGGTTTTATATCTTTTGCCCATGGTCGCCTCCTTTCGCCTTTTCTATGAACATTCGCACCTTGCTTATATCTTTTTTTCCATTGTCGCCCTCCAGCCTGGAAGATGCATCCACGCCAAAAGGCCGGACCGCATCCAGGGCTGCACATACATTGTCAGCGCCCAGACCGCCTGCCAGTATGACCTTGTTTGTCTTTTTTCGTTTTTTTGCCATTTTCCAATCAAATGTCCTTCCTGTTCCCCCATACGCAAATTTGCTGTAAGAATCCAGAAGAAAATAATCCGCTACATGTTCCAGATGATGCATATGCGCGCTGATATCTGTGCCTGTCCGGCAAGGGATGGCCCTGATAACCTGGACGCCCCCCCATTGTTTGACTTTCCGGATATAGTCTTTCTGTTCATGCCCGCATAGCTGGACCAAATTCAGACCCAGCCTTTTTATGGCCGCAATTAGATGGTCCAAAGGTTCATCCACAAACACCCCTGCCATGTCCGGCGCTTTTTGCCTGTATTTTCTCCGGACTGCTTGAATAATTTTTTCTGCCGTACCGATGGTAATTTTCCTCCTGCTTTGTGTGGATAGGATAAAACCCAGGGCATCTGGGTTCAGGCCAGCAATGCATGTGCCCTCCCTAATTTCGGTGATCCCGCAAATTTTTATCCATACCATTTAGATAAGCCCCCTTCTCTTAAAGGCAACCTCCATGCACTGCAGGGTAACCTCCAGGCTCTTTGCCTTCATAAAATAGGTACCCACTAGAAAATTTTGTATGCCCTGCTCATACAGTCTGCATATGTGATCCAAACTGCTAATGCCGCTTTCCATAATATAAGTGATATGGGCGGTCTTTTTTGCCTGTTTTAGAACAGAAAGGGCATGGTCCCGGTCCACCTGCAAATTCTTAAGGTTGCGGTTATTGACACCAATCAAGCTGGCCCCTATATGCACAGCTTTGCTGAGCTCCTGGGGATTATGGGCTTCCACCAGGACCTCCATACCCAATTTTTTGGCCAGTTTATATAAATATTTCAGCCGGCGGGTGCTCATAAGACTGGCAATCAGCAAGATGCAGTCTGCGCCCAGGCTGGCACTTTCATACACCTGGGCTGGATAAATAATAAAGTCTTTTCGTAAAACCGGAAGAGAACAGGATTTCTTAATATTTTTTATATCCCCGGCACAACCCTTAAAATATAGGGGTTCCGTTAATACAGATATGCCCTTTATAAAGCTGCTATGGCGGCTATACTGTTTTGCGGCCTCTTCTTTGTTGAGGTTTTTATCCAAAATACCCTTTGAAGGGCTGGCTGCTTTAATCTCTGCAATCATATTGATTGTATCTGTATTGAAATTTTTCCCAAATCCCCTATTTTTGCTCTTGGTTTTTTTACCCATGTCCGGCAAATTGTTTTTCTTATGAATCAGGATCTTTTTTAAATAGTCCACGCCAAAACCTTTCTGTTCAATGTCTTTTACAATAGGCGATCAATTGCTCTAACTTTTCCATCGCTTTGCCGCTGTCTATGGAATAGGAGGCCATGGAAACCGCCTGGGGAAAATTGTCTGTTTTTCCTCCAGCTATAATGGCTGCCGCTCCATTGAGCACAGCTGCAGCCCTTTTTGCCCCTTTTTGACTGCCGCTTAATATATCCAATAGAATGTTAGCATTTTTTTGGGGGCTGCCTCCCCGAAGATCTTGAAAACTATATTGTTTCAAGCCGAAATCTCCAGGAGTTATGGTATATTTTGAAACCCTGTTGTTTTTTAGGTCAGAAATCAGTGTTTTTCCTGATACCGAAATCTCGTCCAAACCCTCCATTCCGTAAACCACCAATGCTCTTTTGATGCCCATTTTTTTCAAGCTATGGGTCATTTTTTCAACCAGTTTTGGTTCATAAACACCCAGCACCCTTCCTCCAGCCATGGCAGGATTGGTTATTGGTCCCAATATATTGAAAACGGTTTTGATACCCATCTGTTTTCTGGCCCTGGCAACGTGGGCCATGGCAGCATGCGCTTTTCTGGCAAATATAAAACCAATCCCGATATCGTCAATACAATGGGTGATCTGCTGATCAGACAAATGAAGATTGCCCCCCAGTTCTTCTAAAACATCCGCACTGCCGCTATTGCTGGATACACACCTGTTTCCATGTTTGGCCACAGCCACTCCTGCCCCTGCAGCCACAAAAGCCGCTGTAGTGGAAATGTTAAATGTGTGCTTTTTGTCTCCTCCTGTCCCGCAAGTATCAACCAAAAGCTTATGCTTGCTTTTCAGGGTATGGGCAATACCCAGCATAGCCTGGGCAAACCCGCTTATTTCTTCAGTGGTCTCTCCCTTCATGCGCAGAGCAGTCAGAAAAGAGGCAATCTCCGGATCACTGGCTTTGCCCTGCATAATATATTGCATCACCCTATAGGCCTCCTGGAAGCTTAAATCTTCAAATCCTATCATCTTTTCAGTCATTTCTTTCAGCATTTTATGGTTCCTTTCCTGCTGCATTGATTAATGGACCTGAAAAGGGCACTGGCTTTGTTGACCGTCTCTTCATATTCTTTGTCCGGAACCGAATCATAGACTATGCCTGCGCCGGCCTGCACATAAGCCGTGCCTCTTTGCAGAATTGCGGTGCGTATGGTTATACAAAAATCCATATTATTTTCATAACCAAAATAACCCACTGCGCCCCCGTAAGGGCCCCGGTTGTTTTTTTCCAGTTCACGGATTATTTGCATGGCCCGTACCTTTGGGGCTCCGCTTAAGGTGCCTGCGGGAAAAACGCTCTTCAATGCATCAAAGACATCCTTATTCGGCTTAAGCTTTCCTTCTACTGAGGAAACAAGGTGCATCACATGAGAATACTTCTCAACATCCATATACCTGTTTACTTTCACCGTGCCGTATGCGGAAACCCTGCCCAGGTCATTTCTGGCAAGGTCCACCAGCATATTATGCTCTGCCTTTTCCTTTTTATCTGTTAAAAGCTCTGCAGCAATCGCCTCATCCTGGGTTTGGTCTGCGCCCCTTTTTCTGGTGCCTGCAATGGGGCAGGTCAAAATCTTTTTCCCAGTTACCTTTACCAAAGGTTCCGGTGAGGAACCAATAATCTTAAAATCGCCAAAATCCATAAAAAACATGTA
>PWYO01000271.1 GCA_003567835.1 Actinomycetota bacterium
CCGGAGGTTGCCCCAGGCCCTGGCTTTGCGCATAAGGGGCACAGGTTTGATCACCGTATCACTTATAGAATCCATAATCCATGCAAAAAAAATTAAATAGTCGTACCATATATCATACATAAGAATCATCAATTGTTACAATAAAAAAATTTTTCGGACGCCAAACGGCGTTGTCCTGCAAGGCAATCCCCTTGCCTATGCCGGCTTCATACAATATCCATTATTTATTAATTTAATTTAATTTTCTTATATGCTACTATTATCCTATTCATGCAATAAATGAGCAGGAGTGAGCTTGAGAGCAGAAAATATTTCCATCCGAATCGGAGGAGCAGCCGGGTACGGCATCATGGCCGCCGGTTATATGCTTTCCAAGGTCTTTGCCAAAAAAGGGTATTATGTCATTGATTCCAATGAATACCCTTCACTTATACGCGGAGGTCATAATACATATACCATACGGGTAAGCACCAACCCGGTATATTCGGTTTCAAAGAACCTGGACATACTCATTGCCCTGGACAAACAGACCATCGACCTGCACAGAGAAGAGGTATCCTATGGAGGCCATATACTCTACGACCAGCAGGATTTCAGCTCGGAAGAAATGAAAAAGAGCAGAAAAGACATCAACTATCTGGCAGTGCCTTTTACCAAGATTATTGAACAGATAGAGGCTCCTTCCGTGGTCAGGAATCAGGTATCCCTGGGCGCCATACTCGCTCTTATCGATATCAGCCTGGATACGCTGGGAACAGTAGTCAAAGAGACCTTCATGCCCAAAGGGGAAAACGTAGTCAACCTGAACAGCAGAGCGGCTGACCTGGGCTATAAATATATCAAAGAAAAATTGAATCATTCTTCGCCGTATACACTGGAGATTGTCAAGCATAAAAGCAAAATGCTGGTAACCGGCAATGACGCTGTATTTCTGGGAGGGGTAAGGGCAGGCTGTAAATTTTTTGCTGCATACCCTATGACCCCTTCATCCTCCATACTGCATGCATTTGCTTCCGCGGAAAATGAATACAATATTGTCACCAAGCATGCAGAAAGCGAGCTGGCAGTAATCAATATGGCCATGGGGGCATCTTTTGCCGGTGCCCGGTCTATGGTGGCCACCTCGGGTGGAGGGTTTTCTCTTATGAATGAAGGTTTGTCCGCAGCAGCCATGACCGAGACCCCCATTGTAGTGGTCCTGTCCCAAAGGCCTGCACCGGCCACCGGTCTTCCCACCTGGACCGAGCAGGGGGATATGCTTTTTGCCATACATGCAGCGCATGGAGAATTTTTGCGGGTGGTTATGGCCCCTGGTGACCCCCAGGAGTGCTTCTACATGACCGGCCAAGCATTCAATTTGGCTGAAAAATACCAGATTCCGGTCATCATCCTTCTGGACAAATACCTATCTGAAAACCATTTTGCCTGCGAAAAATTCGACCCAGCCAAAATCAAAGTGGACCGGGGCACGCTGATTGCCGATTCTTCTGAGCTGGCCGATGACTACCAGAGGTATGAGAAAACCAAAGACGGGGTTTCTGCCAGAGTGGTAAGCGGACTTGAAGGAGGCATTCATATTGCCAACACCGACGAGCATGACCCATATGGTTTTTCCAGTGATGACCCCAACAACCGAAAAGATATGATGGACAAGCGTTTTAACAAAATAAAGAAGCTGGTAAAAGATTTACATCCCCCCAAAATATACGGCCCTCCCGAAGCAGAGATCACCTGCTGGAGCTGGGGCTCCTGCAAGGGGCCTATCCTGGAAGCTATGAAAACATTAAACAGGGAACAGAAAAAAGTAAATTTGGTCCACTTTAACCTCCTTTACCCCTTCCTTATCGAACCGGTTATGAAAATCATCAAGGACAGCAATAGAAATGTGATCATAGAAAACAATAAAACCAGCCAGCTGGGAAAACTCATTATGATGAATACGGGCCTAAAATTTAACAGCCGGATATTAAAATACAGTGGAAGGCAGTTTTTACCCGGCGAAATTGTTTCAGGTATCGAGCAACTATAAAGGGGTGCACATGAACAAAAATAATAACCTCAAACCCAAAGATTTCAATACCCATATAAAACCCACCTGGTGCACAGGCTGCGGCAATTACGGCATTTGGAACGCTCTAAAAAAAGCTTTTGTATCCCTGGGCCTGAAAAACCATCAGATCCTTGGCGTGTACGGTATTGGCTGCTCCGGCAACGGCACCAACTTTTTAAAAACCTATGCTTTCCATGCCCTGCACGGCAGAGCACTCCCTGTGGCTACCGGCGCAAAACTGGCCAACCACAAACTGCATGTGGTGGCCATGGCCGGAGACGGAGACGGGGCCGGCATAGGCGGAAACCACTTTATGCATACCTGCAGGAGAAATATCAACCTGACCTATATCATGCATGACAACCGGGTCTACGGGCTGACCACGGGACAAGCGGCGCCGACCACAGACCGGGGCACCCGGACAAAATCAACCCCCAGCGGAGTACTGGAATCACCGGTAAACCCCATTGCCATAGCCCTTGCTTCAGGCGCTTCATTTGTAGCCAGAGGGTTTTCAGGTGACACCAAACACCTTTCAGGGCTTTTTTCCGAAGCCATCAGGCACCGGGGTTTTTCCTTTGTGGATGTCCTTCAGCCTTGTGTGACCTTTAATAAAAAGAATACTTATGAGTGGTACAGAAAACGTATTGATAATCTGCAGGAAGACCAAAACTATAGCAAAAAAGACGCTGCGGAGGCTTTCAAAAGGTCCAACCAAGACGAAGAAGAAAAAATCCCTATTGGCATCTTTTACCAGGAAGAAAAACCGCTTTATGAAGACGGCTTAAAGCAGATCGAAAGAAAGCCTCTTGTCGACCATGTTATTAACGATATAGATATAAACAAGCTTTTAAACAATTATTTTTAAGTCATCTGCATACTTTTTAACCTTATCGGTCTTTAAAAAAGTCTTTTGTGTGCCAGCATGCACCTAGAACCAGCAACTCCTTTGATCATGGAACTTTTGTTTTTGACCCATTATGGGGCATTCGGTTAAGGGGTCATTTTTGGCCCTTTGCGTCAGATGCAGGCACCTGTTATGTTTAAAACTGTATTTTTATTTTTATACCATTTACAAGGAGACGCGGACATGCAAAAATCCAAACCAAATATGAAGATTCTGATTTTCGGCGCCGGGGTCCTGGGCAGCCTTTATGGGGCCAAGCTTGCCGAAGCGGGCATGGATGTAGCCCTGGTGGCCCGGGGCAAACGGCTGGAAGATATCCAAAAAAACGGTATTATCCTGGAAAAATTCGAAGACGGCACCCAGACCAGGACCGAGGTAAA
>PWYO01000102.1 GCA_003567835.1 Actinomycetota bacterium
AAGCGAAGCACCTTATATTTCTGCTCTGGTCAGCAGCGAAAATTTTACAATCATCATGGAGGGTGCTGGTTGATTTGGGCGAGGATGCACATCTTGCAAGCAAAGCGGGTCCTAACAAATATTGTATTTCTGTGATTTCTAATAAGGGAGGGGTTGGTAAAACTTCAATTGCCGTTTCCCTGGCCTTTTATTTTGCCAAAGAATGGGGCAAAACACTGCTGCTGGAACTGGACAGCTCTCCGGGGGACCTGGAAACATTATTTGACATTTCCTCCGATAGCTCCCTTGAAGTGGCCATCCGATTTCCAGAAAAATATGGGAAGAATGTTAAGAATGTTTGTAAAAACCTGGATGTGCTCAAAGGCTTTCCCAATCCCATGGTTGCTGAGAACATAAAACCGGAAGCCACTGAGACAATTATCGCCAAGATTAAAAAAGATTACCCTTTTATTGTTATTGATACCCAGACGGTGATCAATGGCATTATCCTGGATTTTTTACGGACTTCCAGCATGATTCTCATGGTCACCGATTACTCCATAGAGAGCCTGTCAAGAATATCAAAATTTTTGGATATGCTGATCAATAAGTTTTCATTGCCGGTTCATGATTTTTGTTTCATTGTAAACAAAAAAAGGCTGTTTGACGTATTCAAAATTTGGGATGTTGCCAGAGTGATGGATTTTCCCATTTCCGGATTTATCCCTTTTGATAGAAGATTTAACAAAAGCCATTTTATGCTAAACAGAGGAAAAGTTTTTAAAACAAAATTTTTTAAGGAAACCAAAAAGATCTTACAGGGGGCTATCTCAAATGAGCCTGGCAGAAAGGCTGGAAAATAAAGCAAAACTGAGTGAAAGCCAGAAAGCGCTCATATTAAAAAGAGCAAGGGCAGCGGTAAAAAGAAAAAGCAACTTTTTTCATGGTGCTTTTGTGGATAAAAATGATTGCAAGCAAAAAATGTATCTTTTGCTCAATGATGTTATAGACCAAGAATTTCCGCAAAGTGATTATAAGGCAGATGATGCACTCATAGAACGGTCCCTTTCCGATATTTTTGGTTTGGGAATCCTGGAGCAGTACCTGATGAAAAAAGATGTCACAGATATATTTATACAAGACAGGGAAATGGTCATTATTCAGGGCGGGAAAAAGATCAACCTGGGTGCAGTTTTTGGAGAAAGCGAACTGAATCTCTTATTAGACAAGATTAAAAACCATGCCAATAAAACCATTGACCAGAGGGTGCCTTTTCTTAATACCGAGCTTTTTGACGGAAGCCGGTGCTCTGTGGTCATACCTCCCGTATCAGACAAAGTATATATTTCCATACGCGTGTTTAATTGCTTAAATTTTGAGCTGAAAGACTTGCTTGATGCCCGGATGTTTGACCAAAAAACCTACGAGCTTCTGAAAAGCATGGTGGCCGAAAACAAAAATATCCTTATTGCCGGGGCTATGGGTTCGGGGAAAACAACCCTTTTAAATACCCTGGCAAAGCGGATTCCAGTCAATGAGTTTATCAGCATCATACAGGATGTGCCTGAGATCAAACTGCAGGCGCATCCCTATGTGCGGCTGCTGACCACCAGGCCCAAATCAAGAGAAATTGACAATGAAATCAACCAGGACAAGCTGGTCTATGAAACACTGAGAATGAAAGCAGACCGGATCATTATAGGAGAGATCCGGAATGCAGTGGCCGCCTACCAGATGCTTCAGGCTCTTAATACCGGCCACCGGGGCAGTTTCTGCACCATACATGCAGATTCATCTTTTGATGCTTTGCTGCGCTTGGAGACCCTGGCCATGGAATATAAGCAGAATATAAGTGAGAAAGTAGTAAAAAGGCTGGTTACCAGGTCCATTGATTATGTGATCTACCTGGAGATTAAAAGAGATGGGAATTTCCATATTCAAAACCGGAACATCAAAGAGATCATCGAACTGGAAAAATGGATCAGCAAAAGAGGTGAATACCAATTCAAATATCTATTATCGTAACCGCCATTTTCTCTATTGGGATTCTTTATATATTTATGGCATGTGCCTTATATGTTATAGGCAAAAAGAAAAGCATCCTTGACAAAATAAACAGACCTTCCAGCTATGCTTCTTCCAGGACAAAAAAAGATGCAAGGGGTACCAGAAAAATCGATGAATGGCTTAACAGGCAAAACCTTGGACTTCATGCAAGAGAGTTCTTGGTTTTGCTCCTGGTTATAGGTACCCTGCCGATGCTAGTCGGATTTCTGTTCAGGCTGCCCCCGGTCCTATGCCTGGGCCTTTCTATGGCTGGCGTATCTTTCTTTTTCATATGGGTCCGGTTTAAAAATAACAAGGACAATGCTAAAAAGGAAGAGCAGATGGAACAATTTCTACTGGACCTAAACGCCAACCTGTACAGCAATCCCAATGTGATCAATTGCATCATCAAGGCAGCCCAGCAAATCGATCATCCACTAAAGAGAGAGTTTGAAATGGTGATTGATGAAAACAGGCGGGGGGTCCTTCTCAATGACTGCCTCAGGCATATGATCCACAGAAACAACAGTCCGCTTATAGAAACCGTGCTGCTGGGATTTATGGCTGCCAATGATAAAGGGGCAGACCTGATACGTTTTCTGGACAGCCAGATTGCCTACATGCGTGAAAAGAGATCCTTGAGAAATTATATTCATATATTAAGTTCAGGACCGAGATATACCTCCTATTTAATTATGCTGATCCCCGTAGCCTCTATTTTCGTACTCAGCTTGATCAATAGAAATTTTATACAAATATTGTTTTCAGACATAGGCTTCGCAGTGATGGCCTATGCGGCTATAAGTTATCTTGCAGGCATATTTTTGATCAACAAAATTGTCAACATCCATGAAAAAAGAAGGCATTAATTGAAGTTAGCCATTGTTATTTTACCCGTATTGCTATTTGTGTTTGTTGTGATGGTCCTTGTTTTTTCAAGGCATGTAAACATGGCTGTGCTATCCAGGAAAATCCAAAGCATAAGCAGGAAGTTTCCGGATAGCCAAAAACCCAAGCAGGATGAAGATCTGCAGCTGTGGCTGAAACATCAAGGGCCTCTTAAGATTTTAGGCGTGCCTATAAAAAACGTCGAGCATATTCTGGTTGTACGCATTTTGCTGGCTTCCGCATTTTTTATTGTTTTAAACCTATTGGGATTATTGCTGGTCCGTAACCTGATCATATGGTCATTGTTGGCATCAGGGGTGGCCTTCTTCCTGCCCACAGCCATGATGAAAGGTTTCAAAGACAGGCAGTCAAAGTCCATACTCTATGAGCTTCCTGATATGATAGAAATACTGTCCTCATTGATTAAGGCAGGGCTTACCCTGGATGAAGCCATCGCTTATATTTCCAGAAACTATAAGGGGCATATAAGCAGGTTATTTGCCCTTTTTGGGGTCAAAAAACTGGAAGGCCATACAAGGGATGAAGCATTTACGATCATATCCAGGTTATCATTCTGCCCCGATTTTAAGACCACCATAAAGATTATGGCCCAGTCAGAACATATCGGAAACCCAATTGCTGAGGTGCTCAACAACCTTTCCCGGTCTTTCAGGGATAATCAGCGGGACCAGTTAAAGATACGTGCAGAGCGCATTGAAAGCAATTTGATTCTGGTGATCTTTATTTTCCTTTTTATTCCCATGTTGATGATTTTTCTGCTTCCGGTTTTGCCGCAGCTACGATTATTATTTTAACCCAAAGGAGGGCAATCATGGTCAAATGGTTCCAAAAAAGATGGCTGGATGCAAAAGGGGCTACTTTAATTGAGATCGCATTGTATATTGCTTTGGTGGTCATTGTCTGTATCGGGGTGGTGACTGCCTTAGGAGGCAGGCTTGAATCGGTGTTCCAAACCATTATAGACAGTTTGTGATGCTGGACCATAGAAAGCAAACAGGAAGCATGTTGCTGGAACTGGCGCTGATTTTGCCCCTGCTGCTGGCCCTTTTGGCGGCCATCATCCAGTTCGGTTTTATGCTCAATGCCAAAATTGCGGTCAATTCTGCAGCATATGAAGCGGCAAGAGCTGCTACCCTTGCCGAAGACCCCCAGGCTGCAGCGGTGCAGGCCATTGAAAAGTATCCGGGCTCAGCATTGCCGGGATGGCATGATGGTGACCGCCTGCATGCTTCCATAGAGGCAGAGAGCCTGGAACCCGGCTATCCAGTAAAAGTCAGGGTAAACTACAAGGTGCCGCTATTTTTCCCAAGGATGTTTTCTTTTCCCGGCCTTGAGGATGGAAACTTTACAGTTTCCGGTTTCAGCACCATGCGAATAGAAGAAAAGGAATAACAGCCGGCAGGTGGACCACATGCACCACATGAAAAAAACCATCGGGGTTGCAAGGGATGTATCAATGGAGATGGCCCGGCATTGCAGTGCGGCCGGTTTCAAAATACGGGAAAGCCTGTAGAAAAATTTTTACCTGAACATGATGACAAATAAAAAAGGGGATGGAAAAAACTTTATGGGTATATTAAAAAAGATGATGGCCATAACCGGCATCGTATTGTTTGTATTTTGTACCATGGTTATGGCAAAAAATCCAATGCTTCTAGGGGAAACCTGGCTGCAAACCGGGCATTCCAGCAGCGAGAAAACCTGGGTGGACACCTCCTACTGGGACTACCGGAAGGTATTGGTTAGCGACGGCTACTGGGAGGCATACCAGGGACGAAGATGGGTGGATACCAGCTATTATGTTACCCGGCAGCAAAGGGTCTGGGTAGACACCTCCTATACGGTCAATCAGGGCTACTGGAAAACTGAAAATTACAGGGTATGGGTTCAGTCAGGATATACCCGGTATTATCAAGGCAGGCGGTGGGTGGATACTTCAGGATGGGAAACCAGGTATAGGACGGTTACCCAATGGGTACCGGTAAACTTTGTGGTATATGCAGGATGCACCAGCTATGGTTGGAATACCTATTCTTTTGCTGCCAGATATGCGGGCAGTGTCACCATCCGCCATGGCGGCTCCAGATACTTAGCCCATAAATATGTGATTGATTACAGACCCATCCATGGTGGGCGGATCTATGCGGTGCGATACCATTGCTATCGAAGGCAGACCACCTTGGTTGAACCCTATCGGGTTTGGGTCCAGTCAGGCCGCTGGGAGAATTATACGGGCAGCTACTATGTGGATACCTCCCACTGGGAGACCAGGACCAGAAGCGTTTGGGTAGACACCTCTTATACGGTCAACCAGGGCCATTGGGCCCAAAGGCCGGTGCAGGTATTGGTGCAAGATGGCCATTGGGAAGATTATACGGGGCAGCGCTGGGTGGATACGAGTTATTATGACTATCAAAAAGTATTGGTGGATGATGGATATTATACCGAACCTTTATCAGGGACACTGGTGGTCAGAAAAGAGCCAAAATATGTGTTCACCCGGTGGCATAAAGATGCCCAAGGCAAGGCTGCCAGCATGGACCTTGCAATAGATTGGGAAGTGCAAAATACCAAAATCAACAAAATTGTGGTTTATCAGGACGTGAACCGGTATGGGGCAAAGGGCCGGGAAAGGGTGGATATTTATGACCAGAGCATCAACCCTTCCTATGAGGGCACCATCCGGGCCACGGTACAATTTGACCATGCTGGCGATGAACAGAGCAAAGTCCATATCTATCTGTATGGAACCAATGATGATATGGCCCATATCTATTTTTCGAATCCGGTCAATGGATTCAGATCCATCAATGTAAGAAATGAAGGAACAGATTCTGATCCGGATGCCTGGCTGGGAGGAAACCACCATGGGACCATTGAATTCTAAGGGCCGGCAAAGCGGCTCGGTACTGGTAACTGTGGCCATCATTATGCCCCTTTTTATCCTGATGCTGGGTTTTATTGCTGATATAGGCCGGGCATTTACCTATAGGGCGGATTTGAATAAAGCATGCATGGCGGCTGCCGAAGAAGCGGCCAAGTGCATCGATATGCAGATTGCCATGGATGAGGGAAGAACGGTTCTGGATGCAGGTTTCAAAGAAGTGCTTGCCGCCTATTTTGAAAGCAATATAGCGCAAAGCCGGTCTTTGCAAATAGAATCCCTGGACTATGAGATCATTGATGGCAAAGAAAATCCCAAATTCATACAGGTAAGCAGCCATGCACAGGTAAGCTGTTATTTTCTAAAAGTGGTGGGCATAAACACCATTGGTATAAGCGCTTATGCCAATGGCAGGGTGCGAAAGATTAAATGAGTCCTGCATGGAAACCAAACCCGGAAACAGCAAACACAGCAATGGGAAATCAAGGGGCCAATAAAAGCCTGCATTGTTATGAATATTTAATTCCAAAGGAGCGGATAAGGCCTCCATATAGGCATCTTTGCTGATATAGTCTAGCTCATACATCAGGGCAAGTACGGTATTGCGCCTTTGCAGTGCGAGCTCTGGATTGCGAAAAGGAGAATAGTTTTCCGGAGACCGGATGATGCCCGCCAAAAGCGCTGCCTGGGGAAGGTCAATTTCTTGAGGTTCTCTTCCAAAGTAGGTCATGGCGGCATCCTTTATGCCAAATACGCCGGAACCGAAATAAATGGTGTCCAGATACAAGTAGAGGATTTCATGCTTATCGTAGTTTCTCTCCAGTTCTATGGTCAGGAAAGCTTCCTTTATTTTCCTGTTTAAGGTCCGGTCTGGGTAGAGGTAGGCGTTTTTTACATACTGCTGGGAAATGGTGCTTCCGCCTTCCACGATCCTTCCTTGCCTGAGATTGGTAACCAAGGCTCTAAAGATCCGTAAATAATCCAATCCGCGGTGCTCAAAAAAGCGGCGGTCTTCAACGGCCACCACCGCATGGACCAAATGTGCAGGGATGGTGTCCACTGCGGTCTCTTTGCCGGCAATGGGGGCATCCAAGTTCTGCAAAGCTTGCTCTGCAGGCATAGCTGCAGCACAGGCAAAACCGGAGACGGTAACCGAAAGCAAGGCTGCTCCGCCAACCAGGGCAAACAGGACCATTTTGCATATTGTTGTTTTGGTTTTTCTCATAGTAAAATTTGGGTATTTTGGTCACATTATACTATATAAATAAGGAATATTTAACCGGCGCATAAGCAAAAAATTGGCTGGATAGCCAGGGGGGATTTGGGCTCTGCTTCAATGGTTTTTGCGGTGACAAAAGCATGGGGGACAAAAATGCGTGATTGTCAATTATCCTCAAAGAAGTATAATGAAATGAAATGAATAAACAATTGCTGATAAAAATATTTGATGCTGCCAGCATGCAGCGCTGGAATGATCAGATTAAAATTGTTGAGTTCAGCGAGCTTGACAAGCAAGCCCAGAAGATGATGGTGGCCTATGTGCTGGGAAAATTCGAGCAAGAAGCAAACGGGGACCTGGACTGGGCCAAAATTATCAAGATTGGTCTTTTTGAATATTTTCAAAGGATTGTACTCACTGACCTTAAACCGCCCTTGTTTTACCGCATCAAAGAAGACAAGAAGAAATACCATGCATTAAACCAATGGGTATACGAACAGATCGAGCCGGCGATTGCTTCTCTGGGAAACAGGTTTTGTGAAGAATTCAAGCAGTTTTTACAAGAAGCAGAACAAGGTTATGAAGACATACATAAAAAAATCATCAATGCCGCCCACTTCTATGTGACCAAATGGGAATTTGATATCATCAGCAATCTCTCCCCCCAGAGTTTTCCGGTTGAGGACATCAAAGAAAACATCAACCTGACCCAGGAAAAATACAGAGACCTTTACAGCATGAAAGAGCTGCTCAGTTCTGCCAGGCTCAAGGATTTTGTCAATATTTGCGGGCAGCTAAGGTTTCAGGTGCGCTGGAGCCATCTGTACCGGGTCCCCAAGACATCTGTATTGGGCCATATGCTTACTGTGGCCATGATATCGTTTCTGCTTTCCTACTGTTCAGGGCTGGATATCAAAAATGGCATAAACAACTATTTTACAGGGCTTTTTCATGATCTGCCCGAAGTGTTGACCAGGGATATTATCAACCCGGTAAAAAAGTCTGTAAAGGGCCTGGATGCGTTAATAAAAGTCTATGAGAAAGAGGAGATGGAAAATAGGATTTACGGGCTGATCCCAGAATCCTGGCATCAAGACATCAGATTGTATACAGAAAACGAGTTTAGCGATACTGCATACAGAAATGGAAGCCTGGTGAAAGCTGCCGATGACCTTTCCGCATTTATGGAAGCGTATCTAGCCCTGGAAAACGGCATACAAAATAAGGACTTCAAGGATGCGATTATCCATATCAGAGACAAATACCGGGGCAGGAAGGTTTGCGGAATCGAGCTGGATACAATCTACGGCTGTTTTAGCAATGCCTAAAGCATTGTATCCTGTCATCCAATGTTTGGGCCCGGTACCCTGCAAAGGCCCTGCTTCTTAGCTTACAATATGGACCATTGATTTTAAACAGATGATGTTTTATAATACAAAACGTTTTCTAGAAAACGATTCGATATGCATAAGGCCAAACGTTTCACAATTAAAGATGTGGCCAGAGAAGCCGATGTTTCTGTTTCAACGGTTTCGCATGCCCTCAATGATACCAGGTATGTGAAAGCGGAGACCAAAACAAGAATACAGGCAATTGCCAGGCAGCTTGATTACAATCCGAGCAAACTTGCTGCGGGGTTGAGGAAAAAGTCGCTTAACATGATTGCTGTGTTTGTGGCCAATATCGAAAGCCAGTTTTTCGCAAAAGTGCTCAAAGGCATCAACAGAGTCGCTTTATCCCATGATTTTCATACCATGGTGGTCAATACATTCTACAATCAGGCAGAAGAAGAAAAAATCATTGAGAACCTCAAGAACCAATTGATTGACGGCGCTATTTTTGTAAGCGGTTTTGATAATCGGCATTGCATAAAAAGGCTGCATGACCAAGGATTTCCTTTTGTCTTGGTGGCCAGGAAATTAGATAAGGATTATCCCTCGGTGCTCGTTGATAACTTTGCGGCCACCCGGTCTGCGGTGGGCTACCTGTCTGATGGTGGCCATAGAAAAATCGGTTACCTGACCATGGACTTTAAGGGAAAAAAGACACTGACTGAAAGGTTTGCGGGTTACAGGCAGGGCTTAAAGGATTGCGGCCTGAGCTTTGACCCTAATCGTGTGGTGATTGGAGCGCCGGATATGATCGATGAGATGGAGAAGAGCTACCTTTTGTGCAGCAAGCATTTCAGGGCCCGCCCATGGCCTTCGGCACTGATTGCCGCAACCGATCATTTGGCTGCCGGCGCCTATGCCGCATGCAAAGAAATGGGACTAAAAATACCGGAACACCTATCGGTGGTGGGCTTTGACAACCTGCCCTTGGCAAAATTTCTGGACCCTCCCCTGACCAGCATCAAGCAGCCCAAGGAAGAGATGGGGGCATATGCCATGGAAATGCTCATGAAGCGGTTAAGTGGTGAAAAAATTGAAAAAAAATGGATGATGATGGATACAAAATTCATAGAAAGAAAATCGGTGGGGCCAGCCCATGCATCAATGCCTGCCATCCCTGATTGACAACATCTGAAATACAGCATTTTTAAGGCATTACAAAGCAAATGCTGGATGCAGTATTGATGGACCCGGGCTATGGATTTTCTACCCATCAATGACAGCCATTGTTTGTATTGATAACCTACAAGTTTGGAGGATAGGATGAAGTTCAAGCAAAAGTGGGCTCTGGTTACCGGAGGCAGCCGGGGCATTGGAAGAGGGATTTGCACAGAGCTTGCCAGGCAAGGATGCAATATGGTGGTAAATTATGTTTCCGATTCCAATCGAGCAAAGAAAACGGTGTCAGAACTGGTTGATCTGGGTGTGGAAGCGTATGCGCTGAAGGCCGATGTCTCTCATAGAGCACAGGTAGACGCCATGGTTTCAAAGATTACCGCCCGCCATCCGCTGGACATTCTGGTCAATAATGCGGGGGTGGTACAATTCGAGCCTTTTTTGGAAGTCAGCATGGAAAGCTGGGATCTGCAGTGCAATATTAATCTTAAAGGCGCATTCAATGTAGGCCAGGAAGTGGCCAGGCATATGGTGAAAAGGAAACAGGGGGGCAAAATCATATTTGTAACCTCTTTTAACCAGGAAGTGCCCAATGGCAGCCAGGGCGTGTACAGCATTACCAAGAGCGGTATTAAAATGCTGGCAAAGTCCATGGCTTTAGAGCTTGCAGCACACAAAATTAATGTGAATACCATTGCTGCCGGCGCAGTTGTGACCGATATCAACAAAGAACAGATTGAACAGTTCCCCGGCCTGGTGGAGCGGCTTGAAAAAATCATCCCCCTCCAAAGATGGGGAACTGTTGAGGATATGGGCAAAGCGGCGGTTTACCTGGCAAGCCCTGATTCCGATTATGTTACCGGTTCCACATTATTTGTTGAAGGCGGGATTATGATCAACAATGGGATGATGATCAATATTGTCCAGGATTAAGGGGGGAATGTATGCAGTATGAAGTAGAAATCTACAGAAACGGATGTACCACTGCACCGGGTCCGGAGATGTATTATTTAAGCGCCTGGGATCGGGAATATCAATTATATACCTATGTTTTTGTGATCAAAGGCCAGGGAAAAAATATTTTAATTGATACCGGATGCGGGGATACATCCAGTATTAATGCCATGCTGGCGAAGGAATTTGGGGGCAAAATAAAGTTTGAAGTTCCCCAAGATGAAAGCATAGACAGTATTTTGGATAAGGCCAAACTAAGCCCTGAAGAAATTGATTATGTGTGCATATCCCACTTACACCATGACCATGCAGCAAATGTCCCTCTTTTTTCCAATGCAAAATTTGTGCTCTCCAGGAAGGGCTGGACAGAATACATGAACAAGCAAAGGCCTTATTATTACCATGATATCCTGTTTCCCAGCCCGCCCCTGCAATATCTGGTGTCGCTGCCCCCAGAGCGGTTGATCTTTGTTGAAGAGCAAAAAGAGATCTTGCCGGATTTGGGCGTGTTCTGGGTAGGGGGCCATACACCGGGGTGCATGGCAGTAGAGGCAAATACCAGGAAAGGAAAGGTTGTATTTACCTCAGATGTGGCTTTTTTTGCAGCCAATGTCCAAAACAATCATCCTATTGGCCTATTCTATAATCTCTGGGAATGTTTTGAAGCTTACAAGAAGATCAAACAGCGGGCAGATATAATCATCACCAGCCACGATCCCGATGTATTGGACAGACATTTTCAGGCTGGAAAAATTTAAGATTCGGAGAAAAAAATGAGAATAACAGAAGTCGAAGTCATAGAGATCGCGGCAACCAAATCAAAAGGCATTGCTCGGTTTATCAGGCATGCCCCATTGGTGGGACCTATGGAGCCTTATCCGGAATATGCCAAAGACCGGTCTATGTGGACCGGGGGCAGTCACTGGGTGGTGCCAATGATCATCATCCGCACAGATGAAGGCATAGAGGGCTACGGATTCTGCGGCGGGGGCTCTGCTGCCGCAGGCAAAGTCATTGTAGACCGTCATTATAAAAATTATTTGATGGGCGCAGATCCTTTTGACACCGAGGTGCTGTGGGACAAAATGTTTAAGGCATCTATTGTGTTCGGCAGAAAAGGTGCTGCAATTGAAGCCCTGAGCGGAGTGGATAATGCCCTGTGGGATGTCAAAGGCAAAGCTTTGGGCTTGCCGGTCTACAAACTTTTGGGAGGAAGGACCAAGGAGAAAATTAAACTGTATGCATCCAATCTGCACCCCAGCAATATTAACCAACCGGACTATGAGCTGCTGGCCAAAGAAGCGGTGGACTATAAAAAGCGGGGCTATAGGGGCATGAAGCAGAGGATGTGTGCTGGCCCCGGAGAGGGGAGAAAGGGCATGCACAGAAATGAGATGCTGGTAAAAACGGTAAGGGAAGCCGTAGGAGATGAAACTGCATTGATGGTTGATGCCTATATGGGTTGGGCGGACCGGGAATATGCCTTGCAGATGATCAAAAAACTGGAAAAATACAACCTTGACTGGGTAGAAGAACCGCTGATGCCTGATGATTTTGAGGGATACAAGTATCTCAGAGCCAAAACAGGGACCCCCATTGCTGCCGGAGAACATGAATATACCAGGTTTGGCTTCGTGCAGCTGATCACCCAGGGCATTGTGGATATCCTGCAGCCCGATATAAGGCGTATGGGCGGCATTACGGAGGCCAAAAAAGTAGCCGCGCTATGTGAGGCATTCAATATGCCCTGTGCGCCCCATATCGCCTATGCAGAGACTGTCCATCTTTCTTTGTCCTGCCCCATGATTGGATGGGCCGAGCATACCTGCATCCCAAGCTGGGAAAAGAAGGAAGGGGGATTCCAGGATGCATATATTCAGGGTGCGCCACAGGCCGAGGGGGGCTTTATGGACATCAGCGACCGGCCCGGCCTGGGCATTGCCCTGGATATGGCCGCAATAGAGAAGCTAAAAACTTAGACACTTTTGCAAATTAATAAAATTTGCTAAAATAAATTGCATTAAAAACGTTTTTATGTTGGAGTTTAGTCATGGATAAAAAAACAGCCTACCAGCTTGCCAAAGAACAATATGCAAGCTTGGGTGTGGATACAGATATTGCCATCAAAAAGGCCAAACAGATCCCTTTGTCTGTGCACTGCTGGCAGGGAGATGATGTGGTTGGCTTTGAATCCCAACAATCATTGCTCTCTGGCGGAGGCATTCTTTCCACCGGGGCCTATCCGGGCAGGGCAGAAAATATAGACCAGCTTGCCCAGGACATAGACAAGGCTTTTTCTCTTATACCCGGCGCAAAAAAACTGGCCCTGCATGCCATGTACGGAGACTTTAAAGGGGAAAAAATAGACAGGAACCAGATTGAGCCCCAGCATTTTGACTGGTGGTTACACTGGGCAAAGCAAAGCGGGCACGGCCTTGATTTTAACCCCACTCTTTTCTCACACCCCAAACAGGCGCAAGGCTATACCCTGGCAAGCATGGATAAGGGGGTAAGGGATTTTTGGATCGAGCATGTGGCCCGGTCTAGAAAAATTGCAGCCTATCTGGGCGCTGGATTACATCAAGTGTGTATCAATAATATCTGGATACCGGATGGGGAAAAAGATGTCACCCCTTCGAGGCTGGTGCATAGAAAGCACCTCTTGGAAAGCCTGGATGCCATATTTTCGGAATCATTGCCCCGCTCCCAGCTTTTAGATGCCGTAGAATCCAAACTGTTTGGGATAGGCTACGAGTACTATACGCCGGGCTCCAATGAATTTTACCTACTCTATGCAGCCAGGAAAAATATTGCCATCACCTTTGATACCGGCCACTTTCATCCCACCGAGCTGGTATCCGACAAGATCAGCGCAGCCCTTCTGTTTCTTCCGGCAATATTGCTGCATATAAGCCGGGGGGTACGATGGGACAGCGACCATGTGCCTGTGCTCAGCCAGGAAATTGTAGACATTATGGCCGAGGTTAAAAGAAATGATGCCTTTGACAGGGTACATCTGGGCACCGATTTTTTTGACGGCTCCATAAACCGGGTGGGGGCCTGGGTTCTGGGGGCCAGGACTGTGGCCAAAGCGCTTCTTTATGCCCATCTTGAGCCCACCAAACAATTGTCTGCCTATGAACAGGAGGGCAACCTTTTTGCACGCCTGGCCCTGTTTGAAAACTTAAAGACCATGCCTTTTTCTGCGGTCTGGAACCAGTATCTGGAAACGGAAAACGTTACAGATGACCGTGGGTGGATCCAGGAGATTCTGAACTATGAACAAGAAGTGTTGACCAAAAGGAATGCCGGTTAACCTTTTTGTGCCAAGATGGGCACAATGTTTGCTGCATTTTGCCAGGCAATGGCTTCTTTTGACTTGGAACAAAATCATGTACAGGCATCACCAAAAAACGGGTAATCCCCATTTGGGAAAAATCGGTATGCATCCAATCATGCGGTTACTGCACGGAAAAATCCAGCTTCTGCTCATGCGTTCCGTTAAGGTATACATCTGCTGTATAATTGCCGGAAGGAAAACCTTCCGCGATATGAATATTGAAGTTGACATACCCTGAGCCAGCTTGGTCGACGGAAGACATTTGCTCATCAATGATATTGTCTGTATCAAGAAATGTCCAAACCACTTTGATTTCATCTTCAGGGGTGATATGGTTCACCTTCACCGAAAGGAAAATATTGTTGATTTCTGCAGGGAGGATACCGGTTTGCTGCTGGGTACCCATTTCCTCATCCAGGGATTCCAGCAGATGGATGCTTTCAATGGATACTGGTTCTGGTGAACAGCCTACAGATAATAGGGCAAAACACACAGCCAAAATTACTATTTTAATTTTCATATTGAATCCTTTATAATGCATACTG
>PWYO01000305.1 GCA_003567835.1 Actinomycetota bacterium
GTGATGGCCATAAAATATTGATCCCAGCTGGGCCTTTTATCTGACAAATGCTGTCCTTTTTCTTACATTCCTTTTTTTTATTCTATAACAATGTGCTGGTTTTATACAAGGCAAATCCTGTTCGCAGGCACTAGCAAGCCCAACCGGCTGCAGAGCATCCAAAACAGGTCGAATTTGACGTTTATCTGTGGCTACTTCAGGACAAAGGACCGAAAAATACCGATCTTTTCCGGTTGCTGGGTTTGCAATGCTTATTCCGCAATAAGAGAAGAATCAATATCCTGCTGGTCTTGTCCATTTCAAACCAATAATCCCTCAATGCTCCATTTAAGGGCGGACTCGATTTGTTCCAGTCCAGTTTGCCGCAAAACCCTGCAGCCAGGACAGGATTGGGACCCGCCTTTGTTCCTGCAATCACAAACAATCATTTATCTTCTCCAGAATCGTTTTATGGACTGCCTCTGGGCAGGCAGCAGATGTCTGGTTTTAAGACAGAGTGACACCAGCAAGAACATCACCGAAGCTGCAATGGATACTCCTGCTGCTGCAGGCAAAGCGGCCCTTGATTTTAGGCCAACACGGTTACTGCAGCATCAATGGCCACCAATACCAAGATGGGTTCACCAGATAACTACATACCAGCGCCCCGGCAGTGTACAGCGCAATGCCAGCTCCACCAAAAAAAATCCAATCTGGTTTTACTCTGCTCCGGCAAGTTTGCTTGCCCTTTTTTCCCAAATGAATCTATGGAAATGCAAAGTTTTTATAATCAAAACCTTTCCCTGTCGGCAAACACCAGTCAGGGAATGGGCCTCCCGGCAGCAGAAGATGCCTTGCTGAACAAATACATCCCCCGGCCTTGACTGGCTGCCCCTACAGGCACCCATAGCCCCGCAAAGAGGGCTGTTTGACCCAAAAGCTTGCAGAACTTATAAAAAAGTGGCAGGCAATGTATCGGATCTTTGAAAACTAAAATAAAGCGGACCGGTTTTATGCCGGATGTCGCCGGGGTTGATTTTTCAAGTGTTGGCCGGGCAATCTTTTTTATGCTGTGGGGTTTTGGCGGGGTGCAAGCCAACCGATCCTGATTGGGTGAAGCTTTACACAGAGAAGGGTTTGGACAAAAAAAGGCCCCTTAGGTTCAAGGTTAGGCCAGCGGTCACATAATTTCTTCTGTATTTTCAGCAAATTTTGCCACAAGCTGGGGGTCCAGCTGAGAACCGCTAAGCCTTTTCAGTTCCTTTAAAGCTTCCTTCTTGCCCAGATTATTTTTATAGGGCCCCCCATCCCGCATCCAGTCATAAGTCTCAACAATGGCGATTATTCTGGCAAACAGGTGGATCTCCCTGCCTTTTAGGCCTTGCGGATACCCAGAGCCGTCCCACCATTCATGATGGTGGCGTATGGCTTTTGCAAATTGGGCCATCGGAGGCAGGGATTTGGCAATATCATAGCCGATTTCAGGATGTTTTTTTAATATCTCCCATTCTTTTCTGGTCAGTTTCAGCCTTTCATGAAGCAGGTTCTCCAAAATCAATAATTTCCCGATATCCTTCAGATTGACCAGAAGGCATAAGGCGTCAAGGCTGCTTTGGGAAAGATTTAAGGCCTTCCCCAATGCGGCGGCGTTCTCCCTTAACCGCAGCACGCGGGCGCCTATGTCCAGGTTTTCCTCTTGCTGGGGGCTCTCATCAGCAGAAGCTGCCCTGAAGCTAAAACGCCCTTTTTCTTTTAGCTTATTGCGGTACATATGATCTTCTGCCTCTTTTAACAGGTCTGCCGTCTTGTGCCCATGCTGCTGCTTGGTGGCAACCCCAAAAGCAATGGAAATGGGAATTGTATGGCTGCCTTGTATTTCCCGGCAAGCTTTTTTGATCCTGTCAGTGATTTTTTTTGCCTCTGTTTTGGAAGTTTTGGGCAGCAGTATGCAAAACTCATCTCCTCCCCATCGGGCTATGACATCTTCTTCCCTGAAATAATTTTTTAAAAGAGCCGCTACATCTCTTAACAGTTTGTCCCCATTCTGGTGCCCATGGGTATCGTTTACAAGCTTTAGGCCATTTACATCGCCGATGATAAGGCTTAAGGGCAGCTGCCTTCGGGTATCAAACCGGGTAAGTTCTTCATCAAAATAAGCACGGTTATACAAGCCTGTTAGGCTGTCATGAAAGGACAGATACTGCAGTTTCTCTTCTGTTTTTTTTCTCTGGGTTACATCCCTTACAATGCCCTGGTAGTATTTGGGCCTGCCCTGCTCATAGATGACCTTTGAGCTGATTTCTACATCAATGGTTGTGCCGTCTTTTTTCTTAAACCGGGTCCCAAAGGTTCTGTTGCGGTCATCGGGGCCGGGCCTGTCAGCTGCTGAGACATAGAGGTCCCTTTTGATATCAATGGCCAGAAGCTCTTTTTTGCTTTGGTAGCCCAGCATGTTAACCAGTGCGGAGTTTGCGTCCACATATTTTCCCCCAATGGTGGTCATGTAGATCCCGTCAATGCTGTCTTCAAACAGAGACTGGAATTTTTCCTGGTTGTGCTCTGCTTGTTCTTTGGCAGCTTTATAGCCCGCAATCATTTTGGAAAGGTTGATATTGCTAAAACCAAGTTCGGAGATCATCTGGGCAAATTTGGAATAGAACCCCATAACCTGGTCAACCTTTTCCCGGCTCCATCGGGGTACCTTATCCAGAGCCTCCAGGTACTGCTTTTTGTCAAAACCATACCGGTGGGCTTGTTTCTCAAACAGTTGATAATCCGGTTTCTCATCCTCAAAAAAGAACTGGCCCAAGAACAAATTGCCCACATGTTTGTCTTTGACCATAATGGGCGTGGATATGTCCCACATATTGTTTTTGCACTTATAGAGGGCATACTGGCCCGGTTCGACATTTTTTGAAAGATAGACATCGCTTTCAATGCAGTTTTTTCTGCTCTCTGGATGGACCCTGTGAAACTTGGTGCAAATTTCCTGCCAGCCGGCAGCCATCAGTATTCTCCCCTTTAAGTCAATAATGGCTACCGCCGTGCCGATAAGCGCATAGAAGTCGTCCATCAGGGGTTGGAGTTGCTGCTTATTTATAATATTGTCCAGTTCTTCTTCCAGCCGGCAATGATCCGAAACGACCAGATCGTCTTCATCTATAGAAATGTCAAATCATCCTTTCGGTCCCAAGTTTGTCTGCTGCAAGCGGGGTAGGGCAGCACGCGCATCAAAACCCTGTTTTGATTGGTACAGGCATGGTTTGCAGCCCTGTTTTTAAAAAATGAACCCCTTCCTGTTTTTTTCTTCTTAACGCCTCATGGCGCCTGGTAGTGGTTTCGCCCAAC
>PWYO01000343.1 GCA_003567835.1 Actinomycetota bacterium
GAAAAGACAATAACAATACGGGTAAAGGAAGTGGTCATAATTAAAATAGTGGGAATCAGGGCCAAAACAGTAAGCAGCACCAAAATCTGCAGCCAGTTCTGCCCGGTTCCTGTCGCGGTCTGGTTTAAGATGTCTAACATAATTACAGCCTCATATTTTTAAAATAATTGGAAAATATGGCTTTAAAATTGTTTTCCTGCAGCCCAGCCTGTACTGGTTCCTCTTTTTGCTGCAGCCCCTTTTCAATATCATCTTCTTCGATCTCAGCAATCAGGCTGACCTGGTTTTCAGATGATCCCACCACCAGGATTTTTTTGCCCACTTTCACCAGGTGGATCTTCCGGCTGGCATCCAGATTCATGCTCTCCATGATCTGCATCAGGGCATGGTGGTTAGGGGCCGCAGTGCCCGCATTTTGCCTTTTTTTCTGGATAAACCGCAATGCATAAACGGTCATATAGATCAGTGCTGAGATAATCACCAGGCTTAAAATTACCCGGATTCCAAGATCAAATACACTGAACTGGGCCTGCCCATGGTCCTGTTCTTCAGATAAAGGGGCTGCCTGCCTGGGCGTACTGCAGCTGTAAACCAGTATTGCGCCCAAAAGGATAATACCCAAAAACATCAAGGCGGTCTTTACCCATTTTTTGCCAAAAAAATGGCCCGGCGTTTTTAAACCGTTCCTGTTAGGCATTTTGATCATCTTTGTTTTCCCGTTGTGCTTTTAAATTGATTTCGGTAATCCGTACGCCAAAATCTTCATCGATGACCACCACTTCCCCTTTGGCGATGGGCTTGCCGTTTACAAATATGTCTACCGGGTCACCTGACATCTTATCCAGCTCAATAATAGAGCCCACACCCATTTCCATGAGCTCATTGATCTTGAGCACGGTCCTTCCCAGCTCAACCACCACTTTCATGGGGATGTCTTTTAAAAGATCCATGGAATTGTCCCCTTCCACATTTTTCGTCCCTTCAAAATCCTGCAGCTCCACTTTTTTTACCTCTTCCTGCTGATTATTTTTCTTGCCCATTTATACCTCCGAATCATTGCTTTCTACGATTTGTACCGCCAGCCTGTTGGACACTTTGCCCGGCTGTACTTGAAACATCACCTTATTGCCCACCACCATCTCCAGATTCTGGCCTATGCTCCGGTCCAATTTGATAATATCCCCCACTTCCAGATTTTCCATATTGGAAAGGGTAATCCTGGATTTGCCCAGCACCACACTTGGGCTCAGCTCCAGTTTGGCCAAACTGTGTTTTAAGGTGGCAGTGCCTTTTGAAACCGTCTGTCTGCCATCGGTAAATATGCTCTTGGCATCCATCTTATCCAACACCGGCTTAATGGAAACATAGGGTATGCAAAAGCTGAAATTGCCTTTTTTCTCCCCGGTCTCCATCCTGAAATTAAACACCAAGCACATTTCATTGGAAGGCACCGGCCGGGCAAACTGGGGATTGGTTTCCATGTTCTTGATATGAAAAGAAGGCTCATCGAAATTGGACCATGCCTCTTTTAAAGCCAATACAAATTCTTCCATAACCCCTTCTATGAGATTCAGCTCGATATCGGTAAATTCCCGCTTATGGTTCGATTGGCCTCCGCCGCCCAAAATCCGGTCCAGCAGGACAAAAAGCAGCTCGTTTCCAATATGCAGCAAAGTATCATTTTCAAACAGGGAAGCGCTGACCACAGTGATAAAGGTGTAATCAGCCAAATTGTTTAAATACTCTCCAAATGTTTTCTGTTCCACCATAACCAGATTGATATCCGTTACATTCCTGGTAACGATAGAAAGCCTGGTTTCAATCAATTTGGAAAATGAATTATGGACAATCTCCAAAATACGCACCTGGTCTTTGTTAAACTTTGAAGGCCTCTTAAAATCAAAGGGGTTGATATTAAGGTGCTCTCCATAATCATCGAGCACAGGCAAATGTTTTTTTATGGTAAAAACTTTGGCGTTTAAATATTCTTCTTTCATGTTCCCTTCAATGGTTGAAAATTTTACTGAACCACAATGGTGGTAAAATAGACTTCTTCTACCCTGCCTACATTGATGACCTGGTTGATACGGCCTGCAATCTCATTCTTGATTTGCTCTCTTCCTTCCAGCTCCAAGATATCGGAAGCCTTCTGTCCGCTAAATATTTCTATAACGATATCCCGCACCTGGGGGCTTCGGGCATTCACCTCTTCAAAAGTCTCTTGGGCATCCAGTTCCAGCACCACCTCTGCCTTGGCATAGCGGGCCTGCCCTATATCCGCAAGGTTTACGATTACTTCTCCCACATTGAAAGTTGGGCCAAACACATTGGGTTCTTCAGCTTCCTCAACCTCTTGGGCACAGGAAACCAGTGCCAAGCATACTATAGCGGCCGCCATTGCAATGATTGTTATACGTTTGCCAAACCTAAGGTTCATACATTTTCTCCTTTTATCTGGTAAGTGTTTTTGCTTCATCCCTGCTCAGCACCAGGATCTCTACCCGCCTGTTTTGAGCCCTTCCCTCTTCGGTTTCATTGGTCCCGATGGGTTTGGTGTCCGCATAGCCGGCAGCCACCACATCGCCGGGAAGAATCATTTCCTGGTCAATCCAGTACTTTAATACAGACACCGCCCTGGCCGTGGAAAGCTCCCAGTTGGAGGGAAAACGCGGGGTATGGATGGGCACATTGTCGGTATGGCCCTCTACCATAATCAGGCCCCTGTAAAACTGCAAAGATTCCGCAATAATATCCAGCAGCTCAATGATCTCTTCCTTGAGGTCTGCGCTGCCTGAATCAAAGAGCACCCCTTCTGATTGGATCCTGATAACCAGCCGGCCCCCTTCGATTAAAATGGTGACTTCTTCCTGGAGGCCCTCCCCGTCGATTCTTTCTTTGAGTCCCCGGGCGATGCCCAAGAGCTCGCTGTCTACTTCTGCGAACATGGTTTCTTCAAATAATTCTTCATCATCTTCCTGAGGTTCTTCTGCAGCTGCCTTTTCACCGATTTCCCAGCCTTCCCCAATTTTTTTTACATCTTCTATCACCGGGGGCACAAACCGTTCGAAGACCACCACCGGTGCTGCACTGATCTCCATTAGCTGGCCCCCGAAGGCGGTGGGGTCCTCATCCACAAAGCGGCTCTCTCCGGAGCCGAAAATGATGCTAAACCCCCTGGCCGTTTCCTGGAATTTTTCCAAATCAATCAGGGACATGGAATAAAGCAGCACAAAAAAGACCAAAAGCAAGGTGATCATGTCTGAATAGGTAAACATCCACCGATTGCTGTCTTCTTGTTCATTTTTTTGTTTTTTGTTTCCC
>PWYO01000235.1 GCA_003567835.1 Actinomycetota bacterium
ATGGCTGGGGAGGGAGGATTCGAACCACAATTAATTAACGAATGTATAAGTATGGTGTCCCTGGGCAGATTCGAACTGCCGACACCAGGATTAGGAATCCTGTGCTCTATCCATCTGAGCTACAGGGACGCGCAAAAGATATTATCAAAGGCATAAAAATCTGTCAAAGAGACATTTCCACTATTTTTTCCACCAGCTGCTCAAAGCCCATTCCTGCTTCTTGTGCGGCCATGGGCAACAGGCTGGTATCTGTCATTCCCGGAGAGGTATTCAGTTCCAAAACATAAGGTATATGATTTTCTGGATCCAGAATAATATCCACCCTGGAAAGCTTTGTACAAGCCAGGGACCGGTGCACATCAAGGGCAGTGTTTTTTACAAGATCGGCGGTCTTACGATCCAGCCTAGCCGGTACGAAATACTCTGTTTCATCTACCGCAAATCTGGACTCAAAGTCAAAAAATTGTTTTTGGGGCACAATTTCCACAATTGGCAGCGTCTCGGGCTTGGGGTCTCCCATAATGCTTACGGCAAGCTCAATGCCCTTAACATATTTTTCAATGATGATTTTTTTGCTGTAGCCCAAAGCCGAGATAATGGCATCAGGGAGTTCTTCCTGTCTGAACGCCACTTTGATTCCCAGGGCAGAACCTTGGGCAGAAGGTTTTACCACCAAGGGAAGTCCCAGCTTGTCCACGATGAGGGGAAGAAGTTTGGAGGCCCCCAGCTCCCGAAAAGAACTACCATTTAAAAAATAATAGGGGGGTGTGGGAATGCCTTTGTTTAAAAAAATCTGTTTGGATATTATTTTATCAAAACTAAGGATATTGGCATAAACACCGGGCCCAGTATAAGGAATACCCACTACCTCAAGCATTTCCTGCACGATACCGTCTTCACCATCTTTACCATGTAAGGCTATGTAAGCCAAATCTATGCTGTGTTTTTGAAGGTTATCAATAATGGATTGGTCAATATCCAGTTTTAGAACATGATAACCCAATTTTCTTAATGCATTTGAGACCCTCTGACCGCTTTTAATAGAAACCTCTCTTTCCAGAGATCTTCCGCCCATGAGCACCGCAATATTTTTTTTCATTTTTATCACACTCTTTTTATTGAAAGCTTTTATATAATTTAATCTTGTCTCTAATAATCCTAGCTAGAATTTTAATGCCCTTTTCGATATTCTCCGGCCTTTCTGAACAAAAAGCCAGCCTGATTTCATTCTGGCCCCGGCCATCTGCATAGAAACCGCTGCCGGGCACATATGCAACATTGGCTCTTATAGCATCAGCCAGAAGCTCTTTTGCGTTCAGGTAGGAAGGCAGTGTAAGCCAAATAAAGAAGCCCCCTTCCGGCTTTGACCAGCTGCAGCCTGCTGGCAAAGTCTCCGAAAGCGTATTGAGCATGGTGTCTCGGCGCTGGGAATATATACTTATAAAAGTCTTGATATTGTCCACCCATCCAGGGTCGGAAAAATATTCATATGCGATACGTTGGGCAAAACTGCTGGTGCAAAGGTCAGCTGCCTGAACCCCCAAATTTAGTTTCTGAATGATAAGGTGAGGGGCAACAATCCAGCCAATCCGAAACCCAGGGGCCAAAAGCTTAGACATGGTGCTCATATAAATAACATGCATGTCATCTTGTTTGACATCCAGTGTTTTGATGCAGGGAATTGATTTGCCCTGGTAGCGGAGTAAACCATAGGGATTGTCTTCAATGATTACGGTATTGTATTGTTTGGCCAGTTTCAATATTTTCTTTCTTCTTTCCAGGCTTAGAGTCACTCCGCTGGGGTTAGAAAAATTAGGCACCAGATAGATAAATTTTACTTGGATTTTTTGTTTGCTCAGCACTTTCAATTTTTCTTCTACTAGGTCTACTTTGATGCCGTGTTCATCGACTGGAACCCCAATAATATTGGGCTGATAGGATTTAAAAGAATTAATGGCACCTGCATAGCTCGGTGCTTCTACAATGATGTGGTCGCCGGTGTTTATAAATATTTTAGCCAAGAGGTCCAAAGCCTGCTGCCCTCCGGTGGTCACCACGATGTCTTCTTCATCAACGTGGATATCTTCTAGTTTCATCACTTCGATAAGCCGGGTCTTGAAGGGATAATAGCCTTCAGAGCTCCCGTATTGCAGGCTGGTATCGCCGTCGATACGCAAAGCCCTTTTTGCATATTTTTCAAGTTTCTGAAAATTTAGGGATCTTACTTCAGGATTCCCCCCGGCAAAGGAAATAATGTCCGGCCTGGCTGAAAGTGAAAGCAGGTCTCTTATTTCCGAAGAGTACATGCTGGCTACTCTATCTGCATAAAGGTGCTTCCAATAATCAAATGTAATTTTTTTGCTCATCAAATCTAAAAATAGAAAATTTTTATTTGTTTTAGTAATATATATGAAAAGTGGAAAAACTTCAAAAGGTGCTTTTTAGAAAAAATGCAATAATGCAGTCTAGATAATGATAAGGATATGAAATTTATAGCTAGAAGAATAAAAATTGATGAATTGGAAAAACTGGATATCCAATGCGCTACCTGCAATTTCTGGTTTGATTACAGCTGGAAAAACGCTCTTGATTCATGGGGTAATGAACATATCATCGATTTTCTAAAAGCACGGTTGTACAGGCGGGCAAAAAAAAGGAAAAGCAATAAAGTGCTTCACCGTTTTTGTCGCTTTGGGGGAAAGATTATGGGGGTTTTTGACCAGGATCATTGTGCAGGCATGCTTATTTACGGTAAACATTTTCTTTTTCCCAAAACCAGGGCTTTTAAGGTCTATCCCCCAGATCATGATTGTGTGTTTATAGGGTGCCTATATGTAAAATCCGATTACCGGGGTCTGGGTCTAGGCCAGAGGCTCCTATTATCTGTTGAGCGGGAGCTGATCAAGAAGAGGATCAATTCTTTAGAAATTATTGGGAAAAGAAACCAGGACCAAAGAAAAGAAAAAAAACTGGTGCCGGTGAAATTTCTGATTAAAAACGGTTTCTACATACACAAGAATGACAGTCATTACCCATTGCTCCGGCTGGACTTAGACAGTATTGTGAGGGATTTTGATCTGGAAAGAGTAATAAAAAAACATATGCCTTTAAATAAGCGGCTGGAAGTGCCCGGCAGATATTACAACCGCTAGGCAGGCTGTAATTTTATTTCTTTTTGCATTTGAAAAATATAAAAAAGTGTTTATAATATACAAACGGTGACAGATACAACGCGGGGTGGAGCAGTCTGGTAGCTCGTCGGGCTCATAACCCGAAGGTCATAGGTTCAAATCCTATCCCCGCTACCATTTTTTTCCA
>PWYO01000034.1 GCA_003567835.1 Actinomycetota bacterium
AAACCATTTTTGACCTGGGACAGGAAGACAGCAAGATCCTTATACTAAGAAATGAGGTCCTGGTTGATTTTGGCATGAACCAGATCTGCGGCGGCGGCTGCGGGGCTTATCTTGAAAATGTTGCCTTCAGGCTGCAGGTTCCCATCGATCAATTCGGAGAACTTGCCCTCAAAGCCGAAGAGCCTGCCTTAATCAGTGGAAAGTGTGCGGTATTTGGGACAACCTCCTGTGTGCATAAACTAAATGCGGGGGTTCCCAAACAAAATATTTTGTCCGGGGTGGCCAAAAGCCTGGTCCGGAATTACCTTGCCCTGGTGGCCAAAGGCAAAGATATCCAGCCGCCTTATGTTTTTCAGGGTGGTGTGTCCTGCAACCAGGCGGTGGCAAAAGCTTTAAATGATGAACTAGGCCATGAAGTCATTGTCCCCAAGCATGCACCGATTATGGGTGCTGTAGGGGCTGCTATTCTTGCCCGGGAGGCCAAGCCGGAAAAAACGGCTTTTAAGGGATTTGATTTAGCTGAATTTGAGTTTACCACTTCTCCTTTTACCTGTGACGGATGTTCCAATAACTGTGAAGTGATCAATGTTGTCAGAGATGGGAAAGTTTTTGCTTCTATCGGGTCCAGGTGTGAAAGATACAATATGGATTTAAGCCGGGCTTCTTCCTAAGGTTGATGGTAGCAACAAAAAACTTGACCACATCTGTTGCGGACCTGCGTATAGCAGTCTGAAACATCGGCACAAACAGCCAAGCTGTATTAGGGCAGTCCAAGCGTATAGATATGGCCGTCAAAAGCGGTAAAATAGATCTCCTGCTGATGATCAACTCCGAAAGAACTGATATTCAATCCTGTTTTGGCCAAAGTAAAATTTTGCACTTCTTCTCCTTGGCTGTAAGCCAGGCCCCAAATATAGCCGGTAATGAAGTCGGCGTAGAGGTAAATACCATAAAGTGCAGGCAGATTTTGACCATAATAGACATAGCCCCCGGTAACCGATTTTCCCAGGGGGTGTTCATATTCATAGACCGGCAGCTTAAGCCCCTGGGTATCGCATCCTGAAGGGGGGTCAAAGCAAAGGCTGCCCTCCATAATATTCCAGCCGTAGTTGCCCCCCTTTTCTATGATATTGATTTCTTCGATCCTGTCCTGGCCCACATCTGCAGCCCATAAACGCTCATGCGCTGCATCAAAGCTGAACCGCCAGGGATTACGAAGCCCGTAGGCAAATATTTCTTCTCGAAAGCCTTCTGTATTCCCCCGGAAAGGATTATCGTCGGGGATGGCATAATTGAGTCCGGGATCTTGGCGGTCAACATCTATACGCAGTATATTTCCCAGCAGGTTGCTCCGGTCCTGACTATTTTGCCCGGGGTCCCCGGCACCGCCACCATCGCCTGTGGCAATATAAAGATAGTGGTCGTGGGGCCCGAAAGCCAGCTGGCCCCCATTATGATTGGCATAAGGCTGGTCAAAAACAAGGATGCGCTGCTCACTGCCGGGATCTGCCTTGCCGGGATCATCTTCATCTATGCTGAATTGTGCCACTACTGTGCTGCTCCCTTGGGTATAATTTAAAAAAAACAGGCCATTTTCTTCGAACCGGGGGTGGAAAGCCAAACCCAGAAGGCCCTTTTCCCCTCCGCTGTCTACACGGGCGCTTATATCTAAAAAAAGCTGGGCCTGATCAGGCATTTGGCCATGCAGCACAAAAATTTTACCGCCCTGCTCCACCACAAATAATCTGCCGCTTCCGTCTTGTGCATGCTGAAGGTCCAGGGGCCGGTCAAAAACCAGATCAGGAAAGGCATTTTTTACCACAAAGCTGCCTTCGAGTTGGGCCAGTTTCTCTAAATTAGGCAAAGTGATATCTTGCTCGGGCGGGTCATCACTTTCAATGATGGCCGTGCTTTGCTGCTCTTCTTGTTGGGCAGGTTCCGGTATAGAGACGGTGCTTTTCTGCTCTGCAAGGGGATCCGGGGTTGTCCCGGCCCGGGCGCAGGCGGGCACAATAAGCACGATGATCATGAAAATGACTAGAAGCATATATATTTTTTTGGACATAGAAACCCCAATCGGTTTTTATATCATTAAACCGTAAAATGCCATTTTTTGAAAACATCCATTTTTTATGCATAAAATTGAAGCCCGGGCCGCAGACAGAGGCAGCTGGTATTTGCCCAATCCTGCCCATGATTGGTGTAAAAGAATGGCTGACAGCAACTGGCGGCCTTTTTGCGGTTCTTTTTTCCTTGCATGTGGCCAAGCCCGGCTGTTTTATCTGCTTGAAGCAGAGATTTTTGCCATTCTTTTGGTGCTTGCAAGATGATTGTAAAAAAGGGTGGTTTTGGGCGCATCCTATAAAGGCATGATGTATGAAAGCATCCCGGGCCTCATAGGTCCCGCTTCCCAGGTTTCCCTGTTTTCTGCAGGCGATTCAGGATATGGCTGCGCAGCTGGGCATAGGCCAGCGCTCCGGTGGTATGCCCCTTCGCCATAGTCTCTACCGGGCAGTTTCCGTACGAAGCCTTCTGCTTCTCATATCTGATAAGGCGATCGTGGGCGGCCAGCAAGGGGAACACATTGCTGTGGTCCCTGGCGGCAAATTCTTGCTCAAAGTTTAGCACCGCCTTAATTGCCGCCGGGTTGTCCCTGGCCTCCCGGGCAGTTGCCTTACTATATGTGGAATACAGGTAAGCGTCGTCCATGGCCAGGCCTGCCAGCAGGGGCGTATAATAGTCGGCGCTGTTAAAGTGGATATGGTGCAGGTTGGTGATAAACCCGCCCAGGCTGGTCCCGGCCACCAGTACTTTACCATCCCCGACTTTCCTGGCATGCTGGACCAGATGCTCGATTACCCGGACTGAAACGGCCAGCATGGCTACAACGTTAGCCAGAGTCCGGATACCCTGCTTGAAATCTTTCATATTACGGTGAAAAGGAGCCCGCACCAAAAAAAAGTTGACCGCAATTTGTTGCTTATGCAAGGGGAAAATACCTTTAAAGCCATAATCAAAAGGCGTTTCGCTTGCACCGTGGTGGTAGATCACAGTGGGGAGGTTTCCGTCAACCCACTGGGCCAGGCGAAAGGCCGCGTTCAACTCTCCTACCAAGGTGCCTGGAAAAAGTTCATAATCTCTTTTACCGGCAATTTCCGGGAAATCGATGGAAATATGTTTAAGGTTTTCAGCCACAGTTTCCGACTCACACCCGTCCCGGAAATACTTTGGCATCAACTTAGCGCCCAACCCCACCGCCGCACTGTCAATAAAACCATGAATGCTCATGAGTAATCCTCCCATAGTGTTTTAGCAAT
>PWYO01000333.1 GCA_003567835.1 Actinomycetota bacterium
CATAAGCCAAACTCCATATCCTATATTTTAAACAGTTGCTATTATAATAAAAAATGCATACAAGCAAAATGGTTAAAATGGAGAGCTCCCCATTTTGGCCAATATGGTGAGTAAAGTAAAATGGTGAGTGATTCGGTTTTTAGTGTTGTTTTACCCACTTTTTGTATAAATCACTCACCATTTTAATTGTGGTTACCTCTATAATGGTTTCAGTTATTTATTACATGACCAAATAATAGGAGGTGATTACAATGAATGAAAACAAAAGCATTGACGAGGCAATAGAATACATTCTTGCCTCACTAAAGAAACAGGGCCAGGCACCTGGAACACTCAAGAATTACATAAACTCGTTTAACGTGTTTAAAAAATATCTGGCAGAACAGAAAATATCCAAAGTCGATGAAAAAGTCTGCCTGGCCTACATTTATCTAAAAACAGGTATGAAGCTTGAAAGCTTTAACCAAAAAATACTGGATCCTAACATCAGCCGACGAATGAAGCCGCTGCATCTATTGCTTGCCTATCTGGATACAGGAAAGTTCATTTACCGGCCAAGAAGGATAAAAGAGCCGTTTATATGCCCGGAAGGATTCTGTTATGAGTACGAGATGTTTGTGGAGGAATGCAGGTCCAGGGGATACGCAAGGGCAACAATTAATTCAAATACCGACAAGGTACAGTATTTCCTAAAATATCTTGATACAGTTCCGGTTAGCTCATCAGATGAAATAACACTCAAACACATAGATGGCTTTCTGCCCCTCTATGATAGCGCTGCTGCGGGATATGTTGGTATCATTCTTTATGTGTTAAGAAATTATCTCTCTTTTATCTATCAGAACGGTTTTACCTATACTGATTTATCTCTTCTGCTTCCCAAAGTACGGGTGATGAGAAATTCATCGATTCGGTATGCCTGGAAAAAGGCCGATGTCCTAAAACTTCTAAAAGCCATCGACCGCGAGGATCCAAAAGGAAAGCGGGATTATGCCATAATACTTATGGTGGTGCGGCTGGGGCTTAGAGTAAGCGATATCAGGGCCATGAAGCTTTCGTCCTTAAACTGGAACCGTAAAACAATACGCTTAAACATGGTAAAGACAAAACAGCCCATTGAGCTGCCCATCTTAGATGATATAGGCTGGGCTGTTATTGATTATCTAAAAAACGGCAGGCCTAAAACAACTTGCGACAGGCTGTTTGTCAGGCACAGGCCCCCATATAGTGCCTTTGGGGAGACAGCCTCATTTCATGAGTCCCTGCGCCGTTACATGGTAAAGGCAGACCTTGCTATTCCCCTGGGTGTGCACTGCGGAATGCATTCGCTGAGAAGCGCCCTGGCAAAAAACATGCTGGAAGGGAAGGCTCCACTGCCGGTTATCTCTGAGGTACTGGGCCATAAAAACATCAATACCACAAGCATCTATCTTAAAATCGATACAGAAGGGCTGCGTAGATGCGCGCTTGATCCCGAGGAGGTGTTTAAATAAATGAAATCAACTTATGATCTAAAAAGTGACCTTAAAGGCATAATTAGCCAGTATGTCAAAGAAAAGAGACAGACTGGTTTTAAATTCGAAAACCAGGAGCGCTACCTTCGCCATTTTGATTGGTTCTACTTCTACCATGGATATGACGGCATAAACCTTACCAAATCAATGGTAAATGAATTTATTTATAACAAGCATGAAAGGCCTGTCTCTCATTACAACAAGGAAGTGGTCATGAAAAACTTTGCCCTTTATCTAAAAAACCACGGTTATGATGTATACGAACCACAAATCCGTACAGTCCTGCCCAGAAGCAATTTCATACCCCATATCTATACAAATGAAAAACTTAAGCGTTTCTTTCTTGCAGTGGACAATTATCCTATTAGCGTAAACTCCTATAGAAACACTGTCGATCCGCTGCTTTTTCGGTTCCTTTACGGTACCGGCACAAGGCTCTCTGAGGCACTGAATCTTACCATAGCCGATGTTAACCTTGATGAGGGCATCGTAACAATTAGGCATGGCAAAAACAATAAGGACAGATTTGTCCCAATTGCACAAAGCCTTACAGATAGAATGGTAGTATATATGGAAAGTTTCCACCGTTTCAGCAAAGATAACACCTTTGTATTTCCCGGGGTTAAAATGGGACGTATGGATAAAAGTACAGCCTATAACCATTTCAGGGATTATCTACTGATGGCAGACATACCCCATACCGGGGCGGGGCCAAGAATCCATGATTTTCGCCATGGGCTGGCAGTGGCATGTCTTAAAAAATGGGCCCTGGCAGGGATTGACCTTACCAATATGTTGCCTTACCTAGCTGCTTATATGGGGCACTGCGATTTTAGGGCCACCCAGTATTACCTGCGTCTTACTGCTGATCTGTATCCTCATATCATCAGTAAAGTGGAAGCTGAATTTGGCTATATCATACCTGAGGGAGGCTGTTTCTATGAAGAAAACTGATTTTTCCTACTATCTATCATCATTTCTTGGCAAATACCTGCCTGGACAGAAGAATGCAAGTCCCAACACAATAGAATCGTATGCTGCCACTTTCAAGTTGTTTCTTATCTATTGCCAGGATAAAGAGAAAGTAAAACCAGAGCACCTGAGTCTAAGCTCTATAGACCGCGATACAGTTGTTGGTTTTCTTGACTGGATCGAGCAGGAAAGAGGCTGCACCATATCAACCAGAAATCAGCGCCTGGTGCCACTGCATTCATTTTTTAGATACGTCCAAAAAGAGTCACCCCAAAATCTATATGAGATTCAGAAGATACTGGGTATCCCTAACAAGAAAGGGCCTAAAAGGATTGTACCGTTTCTTAGCGGGGATGAAATGAAAATCCTTTTGGGCCAGCCGGATACAACCAATAAGGAAGGCATGAGAGATCTCCTGCTTCTGGTGGTCCTCTATGATACTGCGGCACGGGTGCAGGAACTAATTGACCTAAAAATTAAGGACGTCCGTATATCAAATCCTTCAGTTGTAACGCTTACCGGCAAGGGAAACAAAAGAAGGCAGGTGCCCATTATGGATAAAACAAAAAAACTACTTGAAAATTATATCAACAATCAAAAAGGCAGTGATGCAATCAGTAAGGGAGATAATTATCTATTCTTAAATCAGAAAAAGCAGAAGCTTTCCCGATGGGGTATTTCCTATATCATTGGCAAATACGTAAAGATGGCTGAAAAGGATCCAAAGTTTAGTGTTGCCTTTCCTGTCACACCCCATGTTTTCAGGCACAGCAAAAGTGTCCACCTGCTTCAATCCGGAGTTAACCTTATATACATAAGAGATTTCCTGGGACACTGTGACTGCTCTACCACAGAAATATATGCCCGGGCAGACACAGAAATGAAACGCAAAGCAATAGAGGCAGCGTACCGTGATGTACTGCCGACAAAAGATTTTCCTATGTGGGCAGATGATACTGACCTGATGATGTTTTTAAACTCTCTCTGTAAAAAATGAGGTAATTAAAATGGTGAGTGATTTATACAAAAAGTGGGTAAAACAACACTAAAAACCGAATCACTCACCATTTTACTTTACTCACCATATTGGGGCAATAAGCGATATCAAACCCTTACAAAAAACACCATTGCCTGTTCTGAAATCCAAAAATACGATTGATGCTGGACTTTTTCTCCTTAAAAGATGATTCAAAAAGCATCTATGCACCAGCATAATAGCTGCCTAAAAAAAGCGCACAGGCATCATGCTGGTTGGCGGCCTTTTTACGGGCCACCAACCGTGTTTGGGACGCACCTGCTGCATAGCTTTTTTTAAAAAAAAGTTTTCCTGCATGGTGGTTCGATCTACATGCAGGCCCGCTGCAAAAAAGCAGAGGTCCTTTTCTTGCATCCAAAGTCATCCTGCGTACAAAAAAGATCATATTGGGCAGGCCCTTGCAGCAACCGCTAGGGCTGCATCGTGCCTGCAAATACCAGCCAGGCCAGAATGGTCTTGGCAAACAGGCTTAACAATATATATCCCCTCTCCCCATAAAGATAATCTCTCCATCTGCCAACCTTTTTATACTGGAGCACCATATTGATGGGAAAAAGATTGAATAGAACAAAATAGGAGCCCACAATAGCATATACAAACCAGGGGATCTGGGCATAATTGCCGCCGCCAAAAAAATACATGAGGATGATTACCCAGGGAAATGCACCGCAAAAGCTTCCTATGATAAAAGAGGTCCAGTTGGTCTTTACAGTGGTTTGATTGTGTATCTCCATGGCCAGGCCGCAGAGGTTCATGGTAGCATTGAGCCCGATGATCAATATAAGGCTGCCCAGATCATACACCCCGAAAAGCATGGCAATAATAACAATCATTACCGAAGAGCTTAAAGCATATTCAAACCATCGGAAGTAGTTGATGCCTTTTTTCAGCCGGTCATTATAGAAAGTATTGATTTTGGGCAGAACAATCAACAAATGTGCAAAAGCCGATAAAAAAAGGAAAATGGAGACCATGGCCCCTATAGGAAGGTTGCCAATATTCCGGGTCTCAGTTACCAAGGATCCTATGGTTTGGTCATAAGTTAAAAATGAAACGGTAAAGGGAAGCCTAAAGTCTCTTATATTGGCAATGGTCAAACCGGTTACCAGCATGAGCACTGCCTGGACCAGATGCAGCCCGGCCATAACCCCATTGAACTTGCGCAGGTAAGAAAATGTAATTTTAGACGTTTCATTTTGCATATTTGCCCCCGAACGTAAAATAATATTAAACCAATCATAAAACATAAAATAAAATTTTTAAATATAATAATGGTTGATGTCCAAATTAATAAAAAAACTTTTTTCATACTTTCATATCCCGGGGAAAACCATTATAGTAATACTATTGCCAACTTTCTTGTGGAGGACTATTCATGGACAGCACAATCAATCTGGATGTGGGGCAATTGACCAAGCAGCAATTGAATGCACTATTAAACAACCTGCCTGTAGACATCACTTTTGTCGATCAAAAAGACCAGGTGCAGTATTTTAATAAGTTTAAGGAAAGGTTTTTTACCAGGCCCAAATCGGTTATCGGCGAAAAAGTGCAAAACTGCCACCCCCAAAAAAGCTTGGGTGCAGTAGAAGAAATACTTGAAGATTTTAGACAGAAGAAAAGAGACCATGCCAAATTCTGGATCAACCTGGACCAGAAATTAATCTATATATGCTACTTTCCCCTATACGGGCCTGATCAGGCGTATCTAGGATGCCTTGAAGTCACCCAGGATATTACCCAAATTAGAACCCTGGAAGGTGAAAAAAGGCTTTTATAGTTTCCTTTTAAGCCTGTATGGCACATTCGAGTAGAAAAGAAATTAGCCGGGCTGATGCGGTTCGGCCATAATGGCCAGGGATGACGCCTGGTCCCATTTGGTCAAAGCGGCCAATATCTGCGCAGATAAACAGATAGGTTTAATTTTACAGGCAGTCGCAGTCTGGCTGAGGACAGGCTGCTATTTTTTTAAATCTTTTTAAACTTTTTTCCATAAATACTGTCTATGTTAATAAGTTATGAATTATGGTTGCTTTACTTTATCAAATTTATCTGCAAAAATGAGATTTATATTTTACGGAGGTAATAATATGAAAAAAAAGATTTTGTTAGTGTATCCAAAATACAATGAGACTTTCTGGAGTTTTAAAAAAATTTTAAATATCATAAATAAGAAATCTGCTTTTCCCCCACTGGGATTGATCACAGTTTCGGCCATGCTCCCCCAAAAATGGGATAAAAAACTGGTTGACTTAAACTTTGAAAACTTAACCGATGAGGACATATTGTGGGCTGACTTTATATTCATAAGTGCCATGATCGTCCAAAAAGAATCATCAGAACAATTGGTTGAAAGAGTACACGGGCTGGGCAAACCGGTTGTAGCCGGTGGCCCGCTGTTTACCACAGGATGGGAAAATTTTACCCATGTGGACCACTTGTTTATTGGTGAAGTAGAAAATATCTTTGACGGTTTTATCCAGGATGTTGAAAAAGGAACGCTTAAAAAAAAGTATGTCTGTAAAACTTTTCCGGATATTTCCAATTCCCCGATCCCCCAGTGGGACCTGGTTGATATCAACAAATACAATTCACTTTGCATACAATTTTCAAGGGGCTGCCCCTTTAACTGCGAATTCTGTGACATCGTCAAATTAAACGGCAGGGTCCCCCGCACCAAAACCAGTGAACAGATTATCGCTGAAATGGAAGTCATTTATGCCAAAGGCTACCGGGGGGGTCTTTTCTTTGTTGATGACAATTTTATAGGCAATAAGGGCAAATTGAAAAAAGATCATCTGCCTGCCATTATTGAATGGCAAAAGAAAAGAAATTTTCCATTTTCCCTCAATACACAGGTTTCAGTAAACCTGGCCGATGACCAGGAGCTGATGCAGCTTATGTCGGATGCAGGGTTTACTGCAGTATTTGTGGGCATTGAAACCCCGGATCCTGCTGGTCTTGAAGAATGCAGCAAATTGCAGAATCAAAACAGGGATCTCATTGAATCGGTAAAAATCATGCAGAGAATGGGTTTTGAAGTCCAGGGTGGATTTATCGTGGGATTTGACAGCGATACCACAAATGTATTCCAAAGACAAATTGACTTTATACAAAACAGCGGCATTGTGACCGCAATGGTGGGCGTGCTTACCGCTTTACCCAAAACAAGGCTTTACCAGAGATTGAAAGAAACCAAGAGGCTTTTAAACGATACCTGTGCCAATAATACCGATTCGCTTTCCTTAAACTTTGTCCCAAAAATGGATAAAGAGGTTTTAATGCAAGGATACAAGCGCATCATTGATAATATTTATGCCCCCAAGATGTATTATGATCGAATCAAAACTTTCATTGCCAATTACAAACCCCCAAAAAAAGGTTTGCAGAAATTAAAGCTGTATCATATTAAGGCCCTATTAGCATCGTTCTGGCTTCTGGGTATCAAAGACAAGGGCAGGAAACACTTTTGGAAGTTGATTGCCTGGAGCCTTTGCAAGCACCCCAGAAAATTTCCCTATGCCATTGGTTTTTCCATTGTGGGTATACATTTTAGATCTGTATTTACCCATTAGGTGCAGCCTGACTTGGCGCATACTGCTCTATCAGAACCAAGGCCTTTGCAAAAATACACCCTGGAAAGCAGAAAACGAAGACAAGCCGCAGAACTCCGCATGATCATTTTGGTGTTCTATAATCCCCGGTAGACTGCCTGCATAAGATTCTGGTTATGTCAAAAGCAAAAAAAGATGTGTTGCAAGCAGTGATTCTAAGAAGGATTCTTTTGGGACCTTTTAAAAGCTTGGGCTGCTTCCTGGGTTCTGTTTAGCCTGCTGAGACAAACGCCTAAATTATACCATGCCTCACGGTAGTTGGGATCAAAGCCGGAGGCATTTTTAAAATATTTTTCTGCCTGCTCATAATCCTGCATCTTAAACAAGCAGACCCCCTTATTGTTCCAGGCTTCCTTATGGTGGTGATCGATTTTTATAACCCGGTCAAAACAATCCATAGCCTGTTCATAATCCTTTAGGTCGCCATATACAATACCCAAATAATACCATGCATTTTTGTCCTTTGGATCCGATGAAACCAGCTTATCAAGCACTGTTTTTGCTTCATCATACTTTTTAAGGTGCTGGCAGGCAATGGCTAGATCAAACAAGGCCTGTTTGTGACCATTCTCTAGTTTTAAGAAGTCCTGCAAAACGGTGCGGGCCTGTTCATATTTTTTTTGCCCCATAAGGGCCTGACCCAGTTTGAGCAAATACTGGGATTGGCCGTGAGATTCAGTCAGGCGGTGAAACAATTTTTCCGCTTTCCGGTAATAACCCAGGCTGAAACTGCTTTCCGCTTCCATTTCTATCAATTCCTGGCTGCGTGCTTCTGAGGGCAGTTTTTCCAAACCCTCAATAACATCTATGTATTTTTGCTGCCTGTACAGGGTTATGCACAATTTGCTTAGGCCTTCCTGATGGTTTTCATGTATGGATAATACTTTCCTGTATGCATGTTCCGCTTCATTGGTTCGGCCTAGATGCAAACAGCAGTCTCCAAGTTTCAGCCAGGCCTCTAAGAAGTCATTTTGCATATCGGCTGCTTTTTTAAGGTTGCCCGCTGCCTTCTCATAGGATTTCTGTTCTATGAGTACCAGTGAATAATCATAAAGGGCCTGGGCATGATGGGGACAGATTTGGAGCAAACTGCGGTAGCTTTGCCCGGCTTCTTTCAATTTTTTCTGTTGGGTCAGGACTTGGGCAAACTCTTCCCATGCCTCTGCGTCTCTGGGGTCCAGTATCAGAATTTTTCTAAACACGGTCTCCGATTCCTGGTATTTTTGCTGATGGGCCAAAGCAGACCCCAGCATGCGACTGGCCTTTTTATTATTTTCTGCAATCTCCAGCAAAGCAGAATAGGTTGCGATGGCCTGATCATAATCATGGTCTTCTATATGTTTTTTGCCCAGTTCTTCCAGTAGGTCAATATATTTTTGTTCCACGGTAAACGTCTTGGCAAAGATCTTCTCTGCTTGGGGCCATTTGCCCTGTTGGTAGATTTCTTTGCCAAAATTATGCCATTCTGTGATGATCTCTTCCTCTTTCTCAGCTGCTTGTTTGAGGAATTTTTCATATGCGGAAAATTGCCTGGTGAGCCTAATATTTACAATGAAGGCATGCCATTCCTCAAACCGGGCCTCTTTGACCTCTTCTGCTGTATGGTGCTTTGAGGAAGGCTTTCCCTCGCCGAGAGGAGGAATTAAAAAATCACTGCAAGCCTTGATGGGCTTCAGGAACACTTTCTCTGCCTGTCCAAATTTGCCCTGTTTTGTAAAAATTGCCCCCAAATTAAATCTTGCTTCTTCAAAATCCTGATCCAGCATAAGCGCTTTTTGAAATGCTTGAACTCCTTGACTGTAGTTTTTTTGGATGACCTGCGCCATACCCAGGTTGTAATGGGCAAGAGCATAGTCCGGATTTTTCTGAATACTTTGCTTAAAATATTGGGTTCCCTTGTCAACATCTCCCGACTTGCAATAGACATAACCCAAAATATTGCATATGACATAAAGGTTAAGCATCCTTGGCCCTGGGTATTATTATTATTAAGAAGAATGATATAAAAAAAGATGTGATATTGTAAAGCACAATTTAGGCCTAAGAAACGAGGGTAGCTATGCACCCAAAAAAATGCGCCAATGCAGTGAACCTGTTTTTGCAGGCTCCATAGAATTTATAAGCATGCTCCAGCTTGATCATGATGGTTCACTTCTTGAGTAAAACCAGCTTATAATTCATATTCTGAGGTATGCTGGATGACTCCGGTAAGGTCTTCGATAATACGAAAGTAATTCAATCTCTCCATTTCCAAAGCCAGAGATTTGGCTGAAATTCTAGCAAATCTGCCTTTTTTTTGAATAAGTTTATTGGTAGCCTGATCCAGCGCTTTGGGAGCAAATTTTGTTTCAACCAACCATTTATGGCTGTCTCTTAAGTCCATTTGATCGTAGTCTAGTAAGTCGATTCCATATATTAATTTAGAAGTATTCATTGTTTTTCTCTCCTTTCCTGCGAAAAAAGTAAAAGTTAATTGGTAAAAACGGTGGTAACAACCCTCCTGCCGCTATTTTCAGCAATCCCTATCCCCACCTGTCCGTAAGCACCCCTGAGTATATTGTCCCTGTGGCTGGGGCTGTTCATCCAGGCATCAGCAAAAACCTGCGGACTTCCCGCAGAGGCAGGCATTGCGTGGGCCAAGTTTTCTCCCCCATTTCTATAACCGATTCCGTTTGCCCTCAGCAGGTCAAATATATTGGTGCCTTCCGGGGTATAGTGTGAGAAATAGTTTCGGGAAAGCATGTCTGCGCTCCGAGACCTGGCAACATTGGTCAATGCCTGGGACGGAGCCAACGGCTGCAAGCCATGGGCGGTTCTAATATTGTTGATAAGGGCAAGCACCTGCTGTTCATAACCATTGAGGTTCGCACCCTGATTTTGAACCTGTGCCGGAGCAGGACTATCTGCCTGCACAGTATTCTGTTCAGGAGCCTGGGCCTCTGACTGCTGTTGGGCTTGCTGCTCTGCATACTGCTGGTTTTCCTGCTGAATTCTGGCTTGCTCAACATAGCCATTGAGGTTTTGATCTACGGTATTGAATACATCTTTTCCTTGAATGGAAACACTGTTGGTGTGGGTATCCACAGAAGCCACGTTCACCTCTTGGGGCTGCGCACGATAATTGCTGCTGGCGGGCGCAATATGATTGATATGGGCCTTATTGCTAAAAGCGGTAAGGGCAAGCAATGAAACAAAAAGCACTGCACTGATCAATGCTGCCAGCAAGACAAGTATTATTTTATTTTTTATAATGACCATTTTGATCCTCCAAGTAAAAAGCCATCCAGCTAGAGGCTGGATGGCTTACAAAATAATTACTTTTCTTGCATAGAAAAAGCAATAGCCGGTTGCACCACTAGCTCATTACATTTCGAGGTGCCCAAATAATGAAATGTAAGTCACAGCCTCTATTACTAAAAAGCTTATTTAATTTTCAATTAAACTCTAAATACTTATTACAATTAAAATTGTAATACAGAAAAAAATATATGTCAAGATTGTTTTTAATATTTTTGTTATAAGATAACATTATTTACTTTTATCATTATTTCTTAGTTTCTTGGCCTGAAAGGTTAAAAAAACCAGGTAAAGGATAATAAACACACTGGATACAGCGCCAGCCAGGGAAGCGTTTTCCCCAAACAGTGAAAGTGCGGTAGCAGCAGCAAATCCTCCATTTTTTACTGTGGCAAATAACATGAAGCTGCTCCTGTTTATCCTGGGAATATTTGTTTTTGGCAACAGAAAAAGAAGCAGAAGGCCCATGCCGAATATGGGGATAAAGGCAATTATGCCAGCCCTGGCCAAAATGAGTGGATTTCGAAAAAGGAGATCCCGATTTAAGGCAATTACCGTGAAAATAACCACAAATAACCCCCAATTTACAATTTTTGAACGCCACTGGTTTACATAATGGCTCATTTTAAAATAAATGATTAACTGGGAAAGGATTAGGGGCCCTATAATCAGTTGCAACAAAATCCATAAAATCCTAACCGGGCTGATCATATCACCTCCAATAAACAGCAGACTTGCCCCGGGTATAATAAGAAGTGATGCCAGGTAGGCACCTATGACTCCTATTAAGGCATACTTTTCATTTCCTGAAAGTATGCCTACAAAAGGCGCAATGGCTACTCCCGGCGGTGCTGCAGCAACAATGACGAATCCGTACCACAACGCCCTGTTGGGGGCAAGAAACCAGGCCAGCAAAAGTGTAATGGCCCCAAAAAGAATATAATTTAAAAGCACGGTCCACAGTATGGGTTTGAATGTCCCTGTTGAAAAAGAAAGCGCGCTTAGTGGCATCTGCACCATGGAAACGGTCATAACCAAGGCCAGGGCGGGTATGGTCAGATGCCTGACCCAGCTGATTGCATCGCCCAAAGCCAGTCCCAGCACCACGGCCAGGCAAAATATAAAGTTTCTGTTCGAAAGCAGTTTTAAAATAAACATCATTGTACCTTTGCTATGACCGGCACGGCCCATCGAAAAAGGCAGGCAGCTACTATTGAAAAAATGCGGATTTTGAATAGGCAAAAATAATTCATGACCAAGCCCCTGACCCCTTTATTCCCGTTGGAGGGGTTTGAAGATTTTTTCCGCATAACCCCTGCACTACTGAAGTTCAGTCTGGAATTTCATGAATTTTAATACATCGCTTTTGGTAATAATGCCTTGCAGCCTGTCTCCGGACATAATAACCAGGTGGCCCAAATCATTTTGGGACATCTTCTTGATGGCATCGCTTACTTCCATATCCTCAGACACAATTTCTTTTTCGGTGGCTGTTTTCACCATATCCCCTACAATAACCTCATCCCTTTCTTCAGCAGAAAATTTTTTTACATCATGCAGCGAGACAACTCCAATAAATTTTTGATTGCTTTCAGACTCCACCACGGGAAACCGGCCGAACCTGTACTTCATAAAATATTGATCGATGATTTGGTTTAAAGTGATGTTTTTGGGGACAGTAACAATATCCTCCCGCATCATGTCCTTGACTTTCACGCCCCTTGATGCAATCTCAAACAAGGTTTGTCTGTAGCTCATATAGGCAGAAGACTGCAGAAACCATCCTATGAAAGCAAACCATATGCCGCCCATAAAATTTCCTCTGAATATGAAAAAAATGCCCAAACCTATGAGCAGAAAGCCTACCACCCTTCCCGAGATCATAGCAATATAGGTGGCTCTTTTTAGGCTATCGGTTGCTTTCCAAATGATTGACCGCAGCACCCTTCCCCCATCCAAGGGAAAACCAGGAATGAGGTTAAACACACCCAAAACAATATTGATGAGGGCCAAGTAACGAAGCGGCTCTTCAATGACGGCAACTCCTCGGCTAAAAAACCAGGCGACACCAAATACGATAGCCAGCACGAAGGAACCCATAGGACCGGCAATGGCCATAACAAATTCACTGCCGGGATCCTTGGCATCTTTCTCCAAGTGGGCCATCCCCCCAAAAATAAACAGGGAGATTTTTTTTACCGGCATGCCTTTTTTTCTGGCAACCAGAGAGTGGCTCATCTCATGGAAGAGAACCGAGGCAAAAAACAGCAACACAGTGATTAGGGTGACTGCAGCAATCACATAAGGGCTTTCTTCAGGCAGGATGTTCGGAAAGTAGTAGAAACCAAACAGATAGGCAAAAAGGGCAAAAATGATAAACCAGCTGTAGTCCAGCCGGACTTCGATGCCAAACAGGGAAAATATTTTAATTGAGTTTTTAAACATTTGCAGCTCCTTTTATTCGAGTTTAGATGGCAAAATTATACCATAATCCCTTTCAATTATTGATATCCCAAAAATTAGCTTTTTTGGGTATTACTTAGAATGCGTGCGCATTCTTCAGGCAGAATGGTGTTAATATACATGCCAGACCCCAGTTCAAATCCTGCCCTGGTGGTAAGCCTAGGCAGTATTTCCACATGCCAGTGGTAGTGCTTTTCCCCTGCCTTGTCCACAGGGGCGCTGTCTATGACATAATTGTAATCAGGATCCATCAGCGCATCATGCAGTTTTATTAGGCATTTCTTTAATATGGTGGCCAGGCCCCTCTGAAGATCATCACCGGCCTGGATAAAACAGGACTGATGCCTTTTGGGAAGAACCATAATATTGTAGGGCGATACGGAAGCATAGGGGGCAAAAGCAATAAAATCCTGGGTCTGCTCAATAATCCGCTTGTTGGCTTGAATCTCGTATTCTATCATATCGCAATACACACAGCAGCCCATATCGTCAAAATACCTTTGTGCTTCCTGCAGCCTGTTTCGAATATAGCCAGGCACAAATGGGGTGGCAATAAGCTGCGAATGGGGATGCTCGAGCGAGGTACCTGCCCTGCTTCCATGATTTCTGAATATGATGATCAATTGATAATTTTCATTTTTGCTCAAAACTGAAAACCTCTGCTGATACGCTTGAATCACTTTTTCCATCTCCGCCTGGTCCATGGTAGCCAGGTGCTGGTTATGTACTGGGGATTCAATAAGGACTTCATGTTCTCCGATCCCATCCATGCTCAGATAGAGTCCAGTCTTATGCCGCTGCACCGAATAGCTGGTTTGCTTGCTGGTGGTAAGCGCAGCAAATTTATTGGGTACCACCCGGACTTTCCAGTCCGGGTCTCCGATCACCAAACGCTGTTCAGGGGTCATATGCTCATTACCTTTACAAAAAGGACAATCTTCTACATAGGCTTGATTATTTCTAATCTTTTTTTCCTGCTTATAATCCTGGGGCCTTTTTGCCCTTTCCAAGGCAAATATGGTCCAATCCCTGGTTGCAATATCCTGTCTGATGATTGACATATCAGGTCTCCTTTTCTATTGGTACCACTATCATAATTGCCCAGCTGTGATTTATCAACAGGTTTGCAGGCAACATGTTTTGTTTTAACATCAAAAAAGGCATTAGGCCGGCAAATTTTAATCACTTGAATTCTGGCAATCAAACTTTACAATAAGAGCATGGAATATCAAGAATTTGAAAAAATGGTATTGGAAGTCGTTGATAACCTTCCTAAATCCTTCAGCCAAAAAATGGAAAACATAGGCTTGGTCATTGATGATTCTGAGCTTCCGCCCAAGGGCAAGCTTACCTTGGGTCTTTATCAGGGAGTGCCCGCAACAAGGCG
>PWYO01000215.1 GCA_003567835.1 Actinomycetota bacterium
GAATGAGATTATAGTGACTGGATAATTGATGAAATTGTTTTTTTGAAATATTAAACATTGCTCCTCCATAACATGATTATGATAAGAAGCCAATGCTTGACTGAAAGATAATTTTGATGAAACTGTATGATTGATGGCCAAACACTGGCAAGCTAAGGTTTAGCTTCGCCAGCAGGTGCTATCCTTTAGCATTGAGATTCTGCTAAACAAAAACTTGGAAACATTTACGTTTTTATGATCTAAATAATCTCTTTTCATTTTAAAAACCCTTATCACAGGTGTTCTGAAATTATATAGTAACGAATGCTATAAAGTCAAATAGGTTTTTTCTGAAGGCAGGTTATGCTGTCCATTCCAGCAGTCCCTCCATAGGAGGCCGTTTCCAAAAAAACTTGCATCTTTTTTCTACAGATTCATAAGCGCTAATTTCACCGCGCCCAAGACAGGTTTTTGGGTAAAAGGGACCAAGCGGATATGGGGAAATTTTTCTCTAAGGTTATGCTCCAAAATACTTTTAAAATATTTTTCACACTTGAAAACGCTGCCCACAAAAACCAGATCGAATCCTTGCTGTCCAAAATTGAGTTTTTTGGCTACTGTAGACACCGAAAGCTCGGCTTCTTTGGCCTCATCGGCCAGTATGATCCTGCTTGCCCGGTCTCCTATGTCTGCAGTTTGGCATACCACTTTGGCCAGAGAGGCTATTCTGCCCGTATCAAGTGGCGGCCTGTAGACCCATTCTATTAAACCAAAGACATCTTTGAGCTCCAGCTCTTCCAAAATGGTTTGGGAAAGCATGGTGGCCTCCCCCCTTCCATCATAATCCCGCATCACCGCTTTAAGGGCTTTTATGGCAATAGAAAAACCGCTTCCCTCATCCCCCAATATATAGTCCCAGCCATTTGCCTTAGCCTCGAGGCCTTCGCTGTTTTTCCCAAAACAATTTGAACCTGTTCCGCAAATGATCATGATGGCATTGGGGCTGTCGCTTCCAGCATAAAGACCGATACGGGAGTCATTGCAAATGATGGTCTTTTGTCTGCGCAGATATCCTTTTAAAGGGGGTTTGAACAGCATTTCTTTGTAGATTTGCGCATCTTTTGGAGAATCCAGGCCTGATAGGCCAAAACAGGCACTGGCAAACTGTGTTTGTGGGTCCAAACCGGCTTTTTTAACTGCCCCTTCAACCACTCTACACAGATTTTTTGAAGCTTGGCGGATCCCCACACTTTTGTAATTACCCGAATCTTCCCGAACTTCGGAAACCGTATGACCATCCAGGTCCGCAATCCTGGCTTCGGTTTTGGTTCCCCCGCCATCAACGCCCAGAACATATGCCTGATCCATAAAATACCTTACTGATAAATTGCCAAAATATTCTCGGTAGGGGTGTCATTTGTAATATAGTGAGAAGGTCCAAGTATCAAACCTCCCTGATCTTCAAACATGCCCTTTATTTTTTCTACTTTCTGCCTTACCTGAGCAGGATTCGCCCGGGGCAAAAACCCTTGAATATCAAGGCCTCCGTGAAAACAAAGGTCTTTTCCGTATTCTTTTTTCAGCTTGGCCAGGTCCATATCTTTTGCAGAGGTTTGCACCGGATCCAGTATATCTACACCCATCTCTATCAAATCAGGCAGAACTGCGGTGCAATTTCCGCAAATATGAAAACAAACCAAAAGGCCATAACTTTTGGCTATCTCAATAATTTTCTGATCCCAGGGTTTATAAAATTTTCGCCAGAGCTCAGGTGCAAGCATCAACCCTTCCTGGCTGGCAAAATCATCCCAAATACCGTACAAATCGATACGTTTTCCTATACTTTCCAGGTTCTTTCGGCAGAAGTTTACCATAAACTCTCCGATATGTTCCACTAATATTTGTGCATATTTTTGATTGGATACCAAATCCATTAACATGTTGTCCATGCCTCTTAAAAATATGGAGGTCATAAAGATGCTGTTCAGGCAGCTGGTGTTCAAATAATATCTGTTTGAAGGTTTTAAGTGTTCAGTTTTTATTTCCTGCTGCTGCTCCTGGCTCGTATAGTCCACTTGTTCTGAATTATTGACATAGGTGTCAAAATCAAACCATTCCAGCTGGGGATAAGGGTAGTTTTTTACATCCTCCAGGTTTCCCTTTTCGGCAAGTGGTGGGTTTTTGGAAAATACAAGATCTCTATTCCCTCCGGCTTCTATAGCCACCGGTTTGATGCCCCAGATGTGAAAACGGTTAATTTCAAAAAGCGTAGAAAAATCCGGCCCGATATATTTGGGAAAATACGTGCTGAACCCGCCCAGGGTTTCTCCGTCAGAATAATTATCTGCACCCAAACGATGAATGAATGTTTCCCATTCAGTTTCCAGGTTCTTCAGACCAAAATAGGTTAAAAGTCTTTTGTTTACAGGAGGCTCTCCCCTGTACATGACCGGAACCTGCCCGCCTTTATGATGTATGGCATCCCATAGCATTTTTTTCTTGGCTTCCATCACTTGGGCCCCATCTCGATCGGGCTGGCTGTAACCTCATCAGCAGTCAATAAAACCGTGTTTCGGGGGTCTTGGTGCAGCTGCAGCAAGGTAGCCGGGCGGTCTAAAGTAGGGGGGTGCATGCAGGCAATCCGAAATGTAGCCAGCTGCCAATTGAGGTCACCGCCGTCACAATAAATTTCAATCCGTTTTGCTTCCATAATGGGCTTCATGCCCAGGGTCACTGCTTTGGGAGGAAGCCCATAACAGTTGCCTCCCATGCCGCAAAGGCTGTTAATCACAAAAGTGTCTGAATTGAGCGTAACAACCCTGTTTTTGGAATTAAGGAATTGTTCAATGGTCATTCTCCTGTAATAGGTATCAAAAGGCTCATTAAAGGCGATATGCCCGTGATAGCCCAAACCGCCATAACAAAGATCAATGCCCCCCAGCTGCAAAATTTTTTCCATCCCTCCATCAAGGTTCGCAGGATCAGGCCAAATCAATTGATCACCGTTTAGCCCCAAGGCATCATCCAATCTTGCAAATAGGGCCTTTTGCATATAGCCCCTGAAACTCATGGGGTTTTCTGGGTTAATCAGTCTGCCTTCCCAATCCAGATACTCATCCATAAAAAATATCCATAGCCGGGACAGATCAACCTGTTGGCTGTTCAGTATATCAGCCAACATAGGATACTGGGGAGTAGGTCCTACAGGAAGGATCAGTTTGGTATCCTTGTCCTGGGCATTGCCGGCTATAATGGCATCGGCGATAGAACGGGCCATCTTCCTGTATACGGAGTGCTGGTCCTTGACAATCTGAA
>PWYO01000147.1 GCA_003567835.1 Actinomycetota bacterium
ATCTGCGGAGACATCTCCAAGATCCTGGACCTGGTCAGGGAGAGCGGCGCAGATATGGTAGACATCGACTGGATGGTGGACTTCAGGAAGGCCATTGCGGTTTTAGGGGACAAGATATCAGCCAGCGGGAATTTTGATCCCACCATCATGCTGGCCGACGAGAACAAAGTGGAAAAGGCAGTCCTGGAATGCATCCAGGCCAGCCGTGCGAATACATTTGTGGCTGCAGGTTGTGAGATTCCCAGAGATACTCCGGTGGAAAATATGAAGAGGATGGACCAGGTAATCAGAAACTCTAAACCGTAAGTCGGGCCATATGAAAGAAGCTAAGTCTTTATTGTTTTACCTGAAGCTCTTGGGCCAATATATGCTTTATTTGGCAAAAAAATTATTGTATGCTAACACCATAAAAATTTTTCATCATCCATACCAGAGGAGCGCAAATGGTTTACGGACAAGAAATCAGTTTTGATACCCAGGGATTTTCCGATATAAAAGATATCACCGATGGGGTTAATGGGGTGATCGGAGCGTCCAAGATGAATCAGGGCATAGCCTGCATTTCGGTCATCGGCTCCACCGCTTCGGTTTCCACCATGGAGTTTGAGCCCGCACTGTCCAAGGATATACAAGACCAGCTGGAAGAATTTGTGCCCAAAAAAAAGATTACCAGGCATTCCAAAACCTGGGGAGATGATAACGGCTTTTCCCATATCCGGGCCACATTGATGGGCCCGGGCATTGCCATGCCCTTCAAGGACAGCCAGCTTATCCTGGGCACCTGGCAGCAGGTGGTGGTCATAGACCATGATAACCGGCCCAGGAACAGAAAAGTTTATGTACAGCTGCTGGGGGAATAAACTTTTTTGGTGTTTTCCTCTATAATATACAATAAGTTTGCCAAGCTTACCCGACATGGTGGATTTGATGCATTTTTTTGAAAAAATTGGCATACGGATTGGCCAAATGATCCTGGATTACGGCTGCGGCAGGGGTGATTACACCATTCCTCTGGCCAGGGCCATCGGCAACGGCATGGTCTATGCCATGGACCGGGATGAGCAGGCCATTGAAATGCTAAAAAAAGAAATCTTTACCCGAAAGATTGGCAATATCAGGATCATCTATTCCAAAGACCGAACCAAAATTCCCCTGGGAAACAGGATTTTGGATGTGGTTTTTTTATATGATCTCTTCAATCCGGACCATTTTTCCCAAAACGGAAGAGAGAGGATCCTGTTTGAAGCAAACCGGGTGCTCAAGCACGGGGGGCTTCTATCGGTCTACCCCAAGCAGAGCACAGTGTCGGGCATAAAAAAGACTGCAGCAAAATATAATTTCTTATATGAAAAAACCATAGACCAAAAGCTGATCTATGATCCCAAACCCAGGGAAGGCACCATCATCAATTTCCGCAAGGTTGACGCCTTTTAGCAAAGCAGGCAGCTGAAAGGAGCGGATTATAAATCTGCCTTATAGACCCGCCAGGTCATGGCAATTGTTCCCAGTTTGCCTATGGGATTGACAATGTCCAGGTTGATGTCTGCCAGTTGGGAAGCAGAGCCGTGGGTGATGCCCATGGCGGTGGCATTCTTGGCAATGGCCGCATACAGCTTGGAATCCAGGCCGTTTTTCCTGTATTCTTTTTTGATGCCCAATATAAACAGCCTGGTTTTGGTAAAACTTTTTTGCTTCAGCTTATTTTTGATTGCAAGGAAAATGGATAGATCCCTCTTTAAATCCCTTACGTTGTAGAAACGGTTGCCGGCTGTGTGCCTATGGGTACGGTCATAGCGGTCAATGGCCTCATTGATGTCGGGAAGGTTGACCGATACAGCGATGGGCTGGCCCTCTTTTTCGGCAATAAAGATCAGCTGGGGCAATGCGATCTCCTTTATGCCCAATGCCAGGTGTTCAAACTCCTCGGGGGTCATCTTGACCTGCTGGGGATGATGGCCGTCATTCCAGATGTCATTATACAGTTCCCTGATGATGCTGATCTCGTTTTTGATGTCTGAGAAATCAATATTGCGCAGGGTATACCCATTATATTGGGCATTCCGGCGGTTGTTTGCAATCCTTGCCGCAACCCTGGCAATTTTTTCCATATAAGGTTTGGAGAGCAGAGCATCGGTGGAGATGCTGTACCAGTCATTTTCCTTCCGGAACCCGTAACTGTCAAAAAAATCCTGGTAGTAAGGGGGGTTATAGGGCTCCATAAAGCAGGGCCGGTGCTCAAAACCGTCTACCAGAAGGCCGATCTCGCCTCCGGCATTGAATTTGGCAGGCCCTAGTATTGTGCTGCAGCGGTGGTCTTTGAGGTATGACCGCGCAGCATCAAACAGCATAAACGCGGTATCCTGGTCCTGCACGGACTCAAAACAGCCAATCCAGCCGGTGTGCTGGTGGTAATGATAGTCGATAAAGGCGGCGATCCTTCCTGCGGGCTTGCCGCCCGTTAAGGCTGTAAAATACTTGATCTGGCAATGGTCAAAGAAAGGGTTTCTTTTTACCAGCCCGGGTACCTGCATAGAAGTAGGGTTGAGATCAGAAAGCTCCTGAAGCATTAGAGGAAATACTTTCCGGGACTGGGAACTGCTGTACCAGGGGATATAATAGGATGCTGCGATAAACGCCTTGATCCTGTTTAGATTCAGGCTGTTGCACTTGCCGGGAATATATTCGCCCAGTTCATTGATGACAGTGTTGGCCATAGGTCTTTTTAGTTTGAAAATTTTGATAATCATACTGGTATTTTCTTCTTATGACAAGAAATATTTGCAAGATATTGTGTATTTTTTTACCCTTCTTCTGCGTATCCGGCAGCTTGCGCCTATTGTAAAATAGGCAGTTGACAAATGCCTGGAATGTATTTAGTATTCTAATATTTAGAAATCTAAATGATTATTATGAAAGACTACAGCATCCATACGGTATTGGGCATCTTAAGGACCTTGTTTGGCATCAAGAGCAGGCTGGTGGGGGATGTGAAAAAAGTGGTGGAGGGATTGGATCTAAACCGCACCGAAGTTTTTGCCCTGGTCCACATACACATCAGCCATAACATCCACATGGGCAAATTATGCCGTGAGATTGACCTAAAATCAGGGAGTCTTACTGCGGTCATTGATAACCTGGTGCAAAAAGGCTATGCCTGCCGCAAAGAAGACCCCCGGGACCGGAGGAAGGTACTGGTGACCACCACTGATAAAGGCAAAAAGGCGGCAGAAAAAATCTGTAGTTATGTGGAGCAGACCGCTTTGGCCAAAATCGAAAAGCTCAGCCCAAAGC
>PWYO01000093.1 GCA_003567835.1 Actinomycetota bacterium
AGTTGCTTCATGGTAACGATACTCAAAGTATTTCCTCCCTCTTATGGTTTTTCCTCCACCGCGTTAACTGTTTTTTTTTACACCATAATGCTGCAGGCGGTGTGTGTTTTTATTCAGTCAATTAGTTTAGCATAAACTATTTTAATGAGCAAACATCTCATTTTGCTCGGGGATGGTAGTCTTTGTAGTCCTGTTTGATCTTTTTAATGTTCAAGTGGGTATATATTTGGGTTGTAGAAATATTTTCATGGCCTAAAAGTTCCTGAATCTGCCGAATATTGGCTCCCTGCTGGAGCATATGGCTGGCAAAACTGTGCCGCAGGCTGTGCGGGGTGATATTCTTTGCTGCAAGCATACCTCCCACCTTTTTTTTAACAATGGTGCATATGCTCCTGGTGGAAAGCTTGCCGCCGTTTTTATTCAGAAAAAGGTGGGCACATCTCTTATTGCCCAAAGATTTATGCAATAGATGATTTCGCACCGCCAGATATGCCTCCAGGGCCTGGCGCGCCTTGCTGTTTACATACACCATTCTCTGCTTATTGCCTTTACCGGTGACCTTGATTTGATCCTTTCCGAGGTCCAGGTCCTGGAGCCTTATTTCAGCCACCTCGCTCACCCGGGCCCCGGTGGAATATAATAGCTCCAGGATTGCTTTGTCACGTTTGTTAAAATCCGTGTCTTGGTGTACGGAATTCATAAGTTGATCGGTTTCAGTCTGGGAAAGGAAGGAAAAGAACCGCTGGCTTTTTTTTGGAGGCAAAATGTGCTGGCTTAAGTTTTTGTCCATATAGCCGTTCTTTTCCAGAAACTTGAAAAAATTCCTATAGGAAGAATATTTTCGGATCAGCGAACTGTTGGCATAATGAAAATTATCCAGATATTTCATATAATTTCTGAAATCGGACAATTTGATATTTTCCAGGTTTGTATGGCCTCTTTTTTTCAAATAGCAAACAAATTGTTCTAAGTCGCGGGTATAGGATTGTATGGTCTGGGGGGAAAGATTTTTTTCATACTTTAAAAAATCGATATATTCGTTGAGCGCTTGATAAGATTGTATCATCAGGTATAATCACTCCGTATCTGTTTTAAATCATTTTTTAGAGCATCCCTTTCTGAGTCCGCCTTAGCCAGATCCCCAATCCTATCCTTTTGCATTTGCCCATAATCAAAGCCGGTCTTTTTAACCGCCTGTAGACGGCGTTTCCGTTTTAGGACCATAACCATGGTTGCATGCCTGGTCTTTTCGGAGCGATAATCCGCCTTTAGGTTTTCTTTGGATAGCTCCTCCAGGTTAGGACCAATTTGGCAAAGGCTGGTTGGGCACATATGCGCTGTCCAGCGGGGGTTAAGGGTTTTTTGGGCCAACAGGGCATCGATTATAGGGCCCGGCTTTCCACGGATGCTATGGTCATTGGGGTATGCTGCAAGCCCTGCAGGATTTTTTGTTTTTTCGATCTTTTCTTTTATTGAAAATCCCATACATGAAGTCCTGTTATTGTCTCCTATCATATAACAGGTTTGTAAATATAGAAACAAGCAGGTTATTTTCCTGCAAGAGCGCAAATCTCTTCCAATACATCGTCTATTCGTGAAACCAATTTTGCGCCCTGCTGGATCAGCCTGTTGGTTCCCCGGCTGTTTTTGCTGAAAATGCTGCCGGGTACCGCAAAAACCTCTTTTCCCTGTTCAAGGGCAAGGTTTGCCGTAATCAGTGCCCCGCCCCTGCTTTTGCTTTCGATGATCACTACACCCAAACAAAGACCGCTTATAAGCCGGTTCCTTTGCGGAAAATTTCTTTTTTTAGGCACGCTGAAGGGGATATATTCTGATAACAGGCCTCCGCGATCAAGGATCTCCCTATAAAGAGAACGGTTTGCGGGAGGGTATACGTATCCAATGCCTGCGCCTAAGACCCCTATGCTGCCTCCTTTTTCAGCCAAAGCCGCTTTTTGGGCGCAGCAGTCAATCCCTGCAGCCATACCGCTTACAACTGTAATATCTCTCATGGAAAGCTGGCGTCCGAAATAAGCCGCTGCCCGCTTTCCGTATGCGCTGGCACATCTGGTTCCCACCACCGCTACCTTCGGTTGCGGGCCGATGATGTTTTTGCCTTTGTAAAATAAAAGGGGGGCCATATGGTGTATATGGTTTAAACTGGGCGGATATTGGCTGTCTGCAATGCTAAACAGGTCAATGTTATGTTTTTTTGCGGTATGAAGGATGTGCTGCAGTTTTTTGCTTTTGCTAAAAAAAGCACTGTTTGAAAAATACTTGATGGTTTTGCGGACATCCTTTCCGCATTTTTTGTATACAGCACCAAACTGGTTGCTGCTGATTCCCAAACCATGTATGATGTAGGCAATTTTTTTTGTAAGCAGAGAAAAAGCCATAGAAAAATCATAATACTAAATACACAAATAGTCAATTGTATTTTTAGCTTAATACGCCGGTAAAGCTTAGCCGGTGGATCTCGCAGGGCCCGTATTTTTGCAAAGTCAGCAAATGATGTTTGGTGCCATAACCTTTATGGCCGCCAAAGCCGTATTCAGGGAAATCATGGTCAAGCCCGACCATGATACGATCCCTGGTTACTTTGGCTATAATGGACGCCGCAGCAATTGAAACGCTCACACTCTCCCCTTTGGGCAGGGGGATGGATTCAATGCCTGTGTGGGTTTTAAAATAATCAGAAAGAATGATATCCGGTTTTATGTGAAGCTTGTCAATGGCCCTCTCGAAAGCCAGGGCATTGGCCTTGCTTATGTGTACCTCATCGATTGTAGCCGGAGAAACTTCAGCAACCGACCAGCTCAGACAGCTGTTCATAATGGTCTTAAACACGGTTTGTCTGGCCGCTGGGCACAGCTTCTTGGAATCATCTATGTTTTCAATCAAGAGCTTTTCCCGGTCCAGGATGACTGCAGAAGCGACCAGTGGGCCGGCAAGAGAACCCCTGCCGGCTTCATCAAGGCCCGCAATATAGCGGTAGCCCAACCCGTAAAGCTGGTTTTCATAAACGCACAGGCGCGAAAGCCTTTTTGCCTCCATTGCATGCACTGTAAACCTTATATCTTTCTTATGCGCTGGGGCGGCCAGTACACAAACACAAGGTTGCCAAAAATTTCATTTTCTTCTATGGGACCGAAAAATCTGCTGTCCAGGCTGTTGCCGCGGTTATCGCCCAATACAAAATATTGCTCAGAAGAGAGCAACATTGTCTGCTCTAGATAGCTAAGATCCTGGTCATAAACCAGGTAGTCTTCGCTGAGAAGGTTTCCGTTA
>PWYO01000016.1 GCA_003567835.1 Actinomycetota bacterium
CCGTTCGCTCTGCAAAGACGGCTTCTTTTATAATCATGCAGGCGCTTTTGTACCAATCATGCACCGGGCCTGCCAGGGGCAAGCTTAGTGGCAAACATGCCTGGATCAGCTTGCCGGCTAGCCCAGGCTTTTCTGCACAGCCGCAGCCAATTTTTTCGCAGATGCTTCTGTTTGACCATGGGTGGGCCCTTCAACCATGACCCGGCATATTGACTGGGTCCCTGAATACCGTATCAGCACCCTCCCCTTGTCTTTTAATTGGTTTTCAACCTCTTTGACGGCCTGCACAATGTCCGCCTGTTCTTCAAGGGGGGGCTTGTGCCGAATGTCTACATTGATAATGACCTGAGGAAATATTGTCATAATGGTATTGATTTCAGACAAAGGCTTTTTCTGCTCCATCATAACCGCCAGCAGCTGCAGTGCAGAGAGGATCCCGTCCCCGGTGGAATGGTGTTCGAGGAATATGATATGTCCGGAGTCTTCGCCGCCGATGACCGCACCTCTCTTGATCATTTCTTCTAGAACATGCCGGTCCCCAACTTTTGCTTGAACCTGCTTGATGCCCATTTTTTCCATGGCAACAGAAAGGCCGATATTGCTCATCACTGTGGTTACCAGAATATTATTATCCAATCTTCCTTTCCCTTTGAGGTTTTTGGCAAATATGGCCATCATCTGGTCTCCGGTGATAATTTTTCCTTTGTCATCTACCGCTATAAGCCGGTCCCCATCCCCGTCAAAAGCAAAACCGACATCAGCCTGTACTTCTTTTACTTTTTGCACCAATCCCTGGGGATGCAATGCACCGCACTGGTGGTTTATATTCATGCCGTCAGGACTGGTATTGATGGAAACAACATGCGCCCGCATTTCTTTTAACATGGTAGGCACGAGCTTGTATGTGGCTCCGTGGGCGCAGTCAACAACAATGCTGACCCCTTCCAAACTCAGATCTTTGGGGAAGGTGTGTTTTAAAAATACGATATATCTGCCTAAAGCATCTTGTTCTCTATAAACTTTTCCGATCTTTTCTGGTGCAGCGAGTTTGCTGTTTAAGCGGTCAGAAAAGATCCATTCTTCAATAAGCAACTCCTGCTCATCGGTCAGTTTAAAGCCTGTTTTTGAAAAAATCTTTATGCCGTTATCCTCAAAAGGGTTGTGCGAGGCAGAAATCATGATGCCCGCATCTGCATCAAGGTTGGTGGTCAAAAAAGCAATCCCCGGAGTGGGAATAGGGCCAATCATAACCGCATCAGCGCCCATAGAAGTAATCCCTGCCGCCAGTGCATTTTCAAACATATACCCGGAAAGTCTGGTATCCTTGCCAATAATAATCCTGGGCTTATGCCCTTCCCTTTTTAAGATGTGGGCAACCGCCTGGCCCACCTTTATGGCCATATCAGAGGTCATAGGATATTGATTAGAAATGCCCCTTATGCCGTCTGTTCCAAATAATCTTGCCATCATTGATTCCCTTCCTAAAATTGTTCCGCCATATACGCGGACCATGCCATCAATTTTCGCTTGGCCTGCATCCAGCCTTGCTCTTTAAGGTTTGATTAGAACAATCACACCTATTATATGCATACCTTCTGGTTAAAAACCAAAAAATAGGGCTGTTTTCAAGCATTTTTACCATATTTTATTACAAATCTACATTGCAAATCTACTATGAATCCAATATTTATGGCAAAAACGCATTTTTTTGCCCGGTTTTGGGCCCTTTATGCAGCCCCAAGGCGCTCCTCCCGTACATTTTTTTCTGTCTTTATGCCCAACCCCTTTTAAGGGGGCGCTTTGCAGCCATGGGTGTCCCGGCAGTCGCCCTAAAAGGGCTCGCACTGTTTCAGAGAAATATATCTTCTGTAATCGGTGTAGACCACTTTTAGACCAATTTTTTTTCCAATCATAGCCATGGTTTTGGGGGTATAAAAAGAAATATGGCTCTTGTCCCTGATATAATGCCAGTCCAGAAATGCTTCTTGTTTGGCAGGAGAAAACAAGGTCATAATGGACAGCAAACCATCTGGTTTTAAACAATCTTTGAAAAGCTGAAAACTGGCCAGGGGATTTTTCAGATGCTCTACAACTTCCGTGGAAGTAATCAAGTCATATTGTTTGCCTAAATAGACTTTTTGCGGGGCATAAATAAGATCATAGATATCCATATGAAAACCATAATCTCTCTCCAGAATCATAGCCAGAACTGGAGAAGGACCGCTGCCAAAATCAAAGCCGTGCTTTCCTTTACAATTTTTCAGGACCGCGGCATGGATAAATTTTTTAAAATAATCCACATATTTGGGATCATGTATGGAGTTGTTATGGTTCTCATAAACCTTGCGTTGTTCCTGTTTGGAAAGAACCGCTTTTTCATCTTTGCAAATAAACGCACATGCTGGACACCGATAGTAACCGATCCCAAAATGTTTGTGTACAATTTCTGTGGTTGATCTGCCGCAGATTTTGCAATGACTGTTCATATCTTCCTTAACAGTTTGGCTATAATTGATGCTTGTGCTGCATAAAGGATGCGGATAACCATTCCGCCAAATAAGCGCCAGCAATGCAGGCAGCCTAATATTCAAATCTGCATTGTGGCATTTGCAATAGAAAAATGCTATCCAAGCACATGGGGGTTTGCTATTTCCAGCCCCCCGCACCTGCCTTCAGCATCAAAAAGCACCAGGCGTTTTCCTTTTCTTGGCTTCTTGTAGAGTGTAACTTGTACCGAAGCATCAATGCTTTCAGCAATTCTGCCATCCATGGCCCCCATCACCGGTGAAAGAAGAGTCGCGCTATTTTGGCGGCTGGCTGATATGCTGATCCCGTACCTGTTATTTTCAAGCACCGCCTGCACATCCCGGTTTGTGTAGCGGAGCTCTTTGAGCTTTGTCCGGTTATAGGTTGCAAAAACATAGTGCTTTCGGCCATACAGAAAACCGCATATAAAACCATTAAAATGCTTGCCTCTCCATGGAATCTTGGCAATAGAGAGCATCACAGAGCATGGTATAGTCGCTGCCCCATTGATGTGAAAATGGTTGCTCTGCAGCCAAACCCATCCTTGGGGAAAAGAAGTGCCCCAGTCCTTTTCAATATATCCCCTGCCCCCGGTAAAATCAATTCTCTTGGAGCCAAAATAAAAATGCCCCTTGATACCATGGTCCATACTGACCACACCGTGATAGCATTCCATCTTGGGAACAAAAGCATACCATCCCATAGCACCCGGAAAAAACAAAGACCTGGGCCAGGGATTTAGATGATCAAATTGCAGGTC
>PWYO01000053.1 GCA_003567835.1 Actinomycetota bacterium
CTTTTATCTTCCACGGAGACCACAGCATCCCGTATAAAGGGCGACATCTGGTTAAAGGGAATAATCTCCCTGTTTTCCCCGGCATGGAATTCGGTGATAAGCTTTCCGTCAATGGAATAGATTTTTGAGGTCTGGGCTATTTCTGAAGGGGTGAGATCTTCCAGTGAGGGAAGGGTTGCTGCATAGATAACCCCCCCTATAATGCCCACAAGCAACATGGTTAGCAGTGCAAACAGGACAAACAGGAAAAAAAATTTTAAACAGCCTTTTTTCTCAACCATAATTCCATCACCTAAATCATCATATTTGCTTTTCATTATACTACACATGGCAAGATTAATAGAAGAGGGCCAAGCGCAAATAGACAGATTACGGCCTACGTGATACTATTTAAGCTTACGTTTTAGTTAATAATAAGGGTTGCCAAAAATGGAAAAAAACATCCAAAAACAGATGGAAATCATGGTATCCGGGGCCGAAGAAGTCCTGGTAAAAAAAGAGCTGGAGCAGGCAGTCAGTGATGCTGTAAAAAATGACCAACCGCTGAATGTAAAACTGGGCCTTGATCCCACTTCGCCTGATATTCACCTGGGACATACGGTGGTATTAAACAAGATGCGCCAATTTCAGGACCTGGGGCATAAGGCCACCTTGATTATTGGTGATTATACGGCCAGGATTGGAGATCCTTCAGGGCGCTCTAAATTAAGGCCCAAGCTGGATCCCGCCCAGATTGACAGCAATGCGGCGACCTATATGGCGCAGGCTTTCAAGATCCTTGACCGGGACAAAACAGAAGTGGTCCACAATTCCCAATGGCTAAAAGGGCTCAAATTTGAAGATGTGCTCAGCCTTACCAGCCGGTTTACCGTGGCCAGGATGCTGGAAAGGGATGATTTTAAAAAACGCTTTCATTCCAATACCCCTATTGCCATTATGGAATTTTTATACCCCATCATGCAGGCATATGATTCTGTGGCCATCAAGGCAGATATCGAGCTGGGCGGAACGGATCAAAAATTTAACTTGCTTATGGGCAGAGAGCTGCAGAAAGAGTTTTCCCAGCGGCCCCAGATTGCTCTGACCATGCCCATACTGGTGGGAACCGACGGTGTGGAAAAAATGAGCAAAAGCCTGGGCAACTATATTGGGGTCCATGAGCATCCCAAGGAAATATTTGGAAAGATTATGTCTGTTCCTGACCACATGATGCTTGATTATTTTAAGCTGCTTACCCGTATCCAAAAGAGCCAGTATGACCAGATTGAACAGGATTTAAAACAGGGCAGGGTAAACCCCATGGTAATCAAAAGGCGCCTGGCCAAAACCATCATCAAAGACCTTTACAGCGCCCAGGATGCCCAAAAGGCAGAAGAGGATTTTGATCTTGTATTTAAGAAAAAAAAGGTTCCTCAGCAAATACAGGAATATGCCCCCCAGAAAAAAGACGGCAAGCTGTGGATTGTATCTCTTTTGGTGGAAAGCGGGCTGGCCAAATCAAATGGAGAAGCCAGGCGGCTGTTAGGCCAGGGGGCAGTCAAAGTAGATGGCCAGAAAATCACTGATGCAGAAATAGAATTCGATCCGCCAAGCCTGGATGGAAAGATTATACAGAAGGGAAAAAGGCATTTCAGAAAGATCAGGATTGTGTAAATGGTAAAACCCAGAAAAAAAAGAAATGTAATGTATCCCCCCAGGGCACTGTATTTTAAGCCCCAGGGGGGTTTTAAAGGCATGCCTGATGTGATTTTAAGCATTGATGAATATGAGGCAATAAGGCTAGCCGATTACAAAAACCTAAAGCAGCAGGAAGCAGCAGCCAGGATGAATATATCCCGGCCTACTTTTACCAGGCTTATCGAAAGTGCCCGGGAAAAGATTGCCCAGGCACTGGTTGCAGGCAGGGCTCTGAGAATTGAAGGCGGGGATTTTATTTTTTTAAAAAACAGGGGCCGGTGTATAAGCTGCGGCAATGTATGGGAAACCGAATCTGATAAAGCCCAACAAAGCTGTCCCCGCTGTTATAGCCATGAGGTAGAGGATGTGGGGGGTATGCTTACCAAGAGGCTGCGCCGAAGGAGGAGGGGCGGCAGATAGTTTGAAATCCAGGATCAAAGAATTCTTGCAATCCATTGAAAAAGAACAAGGAAAACTGCCCCAGGACCTGCATATTACCAGGAAAGCAGGCGCCCTGGTGGCCATATCCAATGGCAGGCCCATCAAAGTTGAACAGCCTCTGATCAAGCATTGTCCTCTGTTTACTGCATTGTTTGCACATACCGATATTGACCAGGAAAAAATTGAACAGAAGTTTTTAACCCAGACCGAGAAGTGGCAGATGTTTACCCCCAAAAGAAAAGTATCAGACTGCCATATCATCGTACCCTTTGGCGCATCAGAGATGATTATGTATGCGCTAAAAAAAGAAAGGGTGGACGCAGCAGTGGTGGTATGTGAAGGGGCCGGAACGGTTATAACCGATAATCCAGGGGTTGTCCAGGGAATCGGGGCTTATATGAACGGCCTGTTTTATACCACCCCTATTCGGGAAGTCATAGAAAACCTGGACAAACATGGTGCATCGGTTCTTTCACCGGACGCAGAGATGGATCAGTTTAAGGGCATGGTCCTGGCCATGGAGAAAGGTTATCAAAAAGTGGCGGTGACCATAAGGGGGGATGAGCATGAAGCCATTAAAAAAATACGGGATTTTGAATTGAGGCATCCCGGATTTGAAGTGGTGATCCTGACGGTATGCTGCACGGGTATAAGCAGCCAGCAGGCCCGAATCATCAGGGATAATGCCGATCTTGCCTGGGCCTGTGCTTCCAGCAAGATCAGGGATATTGTAGGCCCGGCTGCTATGGTCCAGGTAGGTATGAAGATTCCCGTGTTTGTGCTCACACAAAAAGGGGTTGATTTTATTTCCAGCTACTCACAGGACCATCAGCTCAAAGCCAGATTGAAGGATTTGGGCAAAAAAAAATACATCACCTCAAACCGTTATGAGCGGGGAGGGGTTAAAATCAATATGGGCAAGTTTTCTGTATACCTCTATGATACAGAGAAACTGCCGGTCTCAGCTTCAGACCAGCCCCATCCGCTGGTTTAGAAAATCATTGACAATCAGGATTAAATATAGAATCCTGACTTTGACAGTAAAAGAGGGCAAAAATTGATCCAAACTCTTGCCAACACAGGGATTCCAGCTTCCAGCCATTGTCACAAATATGTGGTACACAGGCTCATTTCTTGCTTTGAGTCAAAATATTTTTAATCTC
>PWYO01000199.1 GCA_003567835.1 Actinomycetota bacterium
AAAAAGCGGAGAACTGGGCCCATACAGGGAAATATTTTTTCAGCACAAAGATATCAGCATCTGGAGCCTGAACATGGGAAATACATGCCCTAAGAAAACTTTTGCACAAAGAGCAAAACACAGGGAACAAAGATTTTTTCGCTATTTTCAGCAAGGTACCCAGATTGCTGTTTCGGCCCAAGACCTGGGAAGTTTCCCTCCCTTAAGCCAGATGCGTAAACGAGCAAAAAAATGGACCTTGCTGGGTTTAGGTGACCAGCAAGGGCATACGCTGGGACTAGGGATTTTCCTGGGTTTTACCAAAAAAAGGGCAATAAGGATACATACCCCGCTGCCCAATGCAGAAAAAATCAAGTTTATCATTTGGGGGAACCTGCAAATCACTTCAAGGGGGAAGCAATTATGAATATGGCAGAAAAAATAGCAAAAATGATCACAGAAAGCAAAAAGGTATCTGTGCTTACCGGGGCAGGGATCTCTACAGAGAGCGGCATACCTGATTTTAGGAGCCCCGGGGGTCTGTGGCAGAAATTTGATCCCAGCCTGCTGTCCGCGGACATGCTTCAAAATGATCCCAAGAATTTTTATCGCAGGGGATTGCAAGTGTTGGAACAAATCAATGCTGTCAAAGATGTCAAGCCTAATAAGGGTCATTATGTTCTGGCAAATCTTCAAAAGGAAGGAAAAATCCATTGCATTATCACCCAGAATGTGGATGGTCTGCACACCAAAGCCGGTGCCCGTGATGTGATTGAAGTCCACGGAAGCCTGGATAAGGGGTTCTGTGTGGTTTGCGGGAAAAAATACAGTTTTTCTCATATCACCAGTTTGGTAAAAGAGGGTAAAATCCCCCCCTTATGCAGCTGCGGGGGGCTGCTTCGGCCGGATGTGGTTTTGTTTGGGGATATGCTGGGCCCCCATTACGCCCGGGCCATAGCCGAGGTAAGGAAAAGCAATTTGCTTATGGTTGTGGGCTCCAGCCTGGAAGTAGCGCCGGTCAACCATCTTCCTGACCTCAGCAGCAAGCTGGTCATCATCAACAGGGAGCCCACCCTTTTTGACCGGGATGCGGTTTTGGTCTGGCATCAGCAAGCAGGCAAAGCATTAAGCCAGATCTATGATCAGGTCCAAAAAATAGCAAAATAAGTGTCTATGCCCCTGGCAATCCTACCATTACAGGGTGTTCCCGCTGCCCATAGCAGCTTCAGCGGTTTTCCAATCATGCGGGCGCCCTTAACTGGAACTAGGAAAAAAATCTGCAACTCTTTGACTGAAGATTGAGCAATAACAGCGCTTGAATATGATATGGGAAAGCTTTTTGATTCGCTGGTGCTGCAAAACTTTCTGGATATTGCTGCCTGTGCTTTATGTGTCAATGGATTGTTTTAAGCTTTTTAGGTAGGCTGTTCTTCTATATGCGGAGGGCTTAAAACTGATATACCTTCCCACATTTTTCATATAGTCTGTATACTGCTTGGGGTAAAGCCTGGTCAAAAACTTTTCTTCTTCCAGGATCTTGTAATGCAGGATGGCGGCTACCGCCAGCCAGAAAAGCAAGAAAATAATGTTTCCCCAAACCAGGAATGTACCTATAAAATAAAGGTTAAAAAAAACATATATGGGGTGGCGGGAATAGTGGTATATGCCGAACTTGACCAGTTTGCCCGGGTGTTTTTTATCAATGCCCAGCCTCCAGGAGGTGCCCAGATTAATAAGGGCCCATATAAAGAACACAAAGCCCAACCCGATAAGCACCAGGCCTATGATTTTCAGCGCAAAGCTATCAAAAAGCCTGATGTTCAGAGGCCAGCCAAAGATCCTGAAAGGCATATCCAGCGCATAAAAAATAACTTCAAAACTCCATATGGTGACCAGAAGCAATAAGAATAATTCTACCAGCTGGCCGATGCCGTCTTTGCCAAAACCGATGGTAATGGGATTGATCTTATTTTTTCTTTGCAGGGAAACAGTTTTCCCAATAATGAATAAAAGAAAGACGGCCAAGAAAAAAACTTGTATATAATTTAAAAAAACAGCCACCTGGTTTCCAGTGTTTTTTAAAATTAGATATATTCTATTATAATTTTACCTGTAAGCAAAATAAAAATTGCTTTTTCTATGATGCTATAAAAAAAAGGAAAATATGGATGCAGAAGAAATCATAAAAAAGTTGGATATGAGACCCCTTCCCCAGGAGGGCGGTTATTATAAGGAGACCTACCGGAGTTCAGAGGTCATCGACCAAGACTGCCTGCCCGATCGCTATGAAGGCAGCAGAAATGTTTCTACCGCCATTCTCTATTTGATTACCCCAAAAAATTTCTCTCGGCTGCACAGGATTAAAAGCGATGAGGTTTTTCATTTCTACATGGGCGATCCCCTGTACATGTTGAACCTTTTTCAAGACGGGACAGTACAGGAACCGGTTTTAGGGGCCGACATTGCCGCCGGTCAGCGGATACAGCATATAGTGCCCCGCGGCACCTGGCAGGGTGCATGTTTAAAACAAGGAGGACGATTTGCCCTTCTGGGCACCACCGTTTCCCCCGGTTTTGATTTTTCAGATTATGAGGACTGCAGCGGTCATGTGGACAGGCTGTTACAAATATACCCCGCGAAAAAACAAGCCATTCAGAGGCTGACCTAGAAAGCCGCAACACAACAGCGGCAAGGGCTCATTCCGTTTTTGCCCTCCATCCAGCATGGTCTATGTTTCTGGCCCCACGAGGAAAATGCGAAACAGATTTGCCCAATCGCTGCAGCAAATCAGCGGTTTTGATTAACTGCACGGAAATATTTTTTAATTCTTTTTCAGCCGATTGATGAAAACCGGAAACAGCATCGGGGGCCATGATTATTCTATAGTCCCTTTGGCTGGCTTCAAAAATAGAAACCCTGAGGCAGCTGGGATAATTGCAGCCGGTAAAAAGCAAGGTATCTATGTTGCGTTTGGCAAGGTAGGCGGCTAAAGGCGTATGGTAAAAAGCGCCCCATCTTGGCTTATAGATAACCGCTTCATTTTTGGATAGCTTTTGTATGTTTCCCTTCAGCAATTTTTGATAAGCGAGGCCTGCAGTTTTTTGGGGTAAAATGTCTGGGGCGATTGCACAGCCGTCACTGCCTTCCCTAAATGCGGAAAAGCCTCGTTCAATTTGACGCCTTCTGCAAATGTCTGCATTGCTGCCATCCTTTTTATAAATCCGTATGATATGTATGATGGGTTTATGCAGTTGCCTGAATATTTTTGCCAAAGCAGCCATCTGCGGCAA
>PWYO01000077.1 GCA_003567835.1 Actinomycetota bacterium
AAGGCAGACCTGATTACCGAGATGCAGGAAGTCAAACATTATTACAGGCAGGGCGTATTGGCCCGTGCCGGCATTGAAAGATAGGAGCGTAAGTATGTTTACAAGAAGGAACCTTATGATTATGTTAGCAGTTTTGCTGGTGCTTTCACTGGCCTTATCAGCATGTGCTCAGCAGCAGGGAACACAGGCAGAGGCCCAGCAGGCCTTAACCTTCACTGACGGAGCAGGGGATGAAGTGGCTTTAGAGGGCACTGCAGAAAAGCTGATTGTGTTTGCTCCCAGTGTACTGGAAGTCCTGGATGCATTGGATGCCATGGATATGGTGGCCGGTGTAGACAGTTGGAGCATTGACAGCGGTGAGCCCCTGGCCCAGGGCTTTGAAGCATATGGAGATTACTCAGGGCCCAATATCGAGCGGATTGCCGAAGCAAGCCCGGATGCGGTCATCAGGCTGTCCGGTTCTGCAGAGGAAGATTATGACCAGTTAAGGGATCTGGGCATCAGCGTGTACACCTTTGAAGCCCAGAGCTTTGAGCGAGCTTACCAGGAGATTAAAAATATCGGCCAGATGATTGGAAAACAGGATCAAGCGCAAGCTCTAAAAGATGCATTTGAAGCAGGCGTTCAGGACATATACCAGCAGGTAAAAGATTTGGACCAGGATCAGAAACCGCTGGCATTCTATCAGATCTTTGACGATCCCCTGTGGAGCGCTGGCACCAATACCTATATTGATGACATGATCGAAAAAGCGGGGGGAATCAACATTGTGGCCATGGACGGCATAGACGGATATGCCGAATACAGCGTGGAAAAACTTTTGGAAAACAACCCCCAGGTTATGATTGCCGGTGATGCAGGCATGTATGATATAGACAGCACAGAAATCATTACCGGTGATGCACGTTTTGCCAGCGTAGATGCAGTGGTCCATGACCGTGTATACATCGTGCCTGAAAATTTTGTGGTCAGGCCCAATCATCTTTCGGTAAAAGGACTCATGATGATGGCCCAGGCTTTTCATCCGGATTTATTTGGTGAATTTGAGGCCATTCAATAATTTTCCTTTTTAACCGAATCATATTATCATATGGAGAGGGCATAAAACCCTCTCCATAACCGAAGGGAGCTTATTGGGAAAGATCATCTTTTTGCTGGGCGGAGCCCGAAGCGGAAAAAGCGCCTATGCAGAAGAGCTGGCGGCAAGCCGATCTTCTGCAGTCTGTTATCTGGCTACTGCCAAAATCACCGATGCTGAGATGCAAAAAAGAATCAAGCAGCACCAGCATAGAAGGCCACGGTCCTGGAAGACGGTGGAAATAGACCAAGAAAACCTGGACCGGGCCCAATTTTGGGCACAAGAGATGTCCGGATGCCAAGTGCTTTTGGTGGACTGCATGACCAATCTGTTGTACAGGCTGCTGGAAAAGTATGAAGTGGACAAGGAGCCGGTCATTGCCAATAACCTGGAGAGCCGCATAGAAAAAGAAGTGACTTCATTTTTTAAAAAATTTGGCCATTTTATCTGCGGACTGGATGCGGATGTGATTATGGTTTCCAATGAGGTGGGCATGGGTCTGGTACCCCCGTATCCTTTGGGGCGGTTGTTTCGGGACCTCATGGGTATGGTCAACAAGGAGATGGCCGCCATTGCCCATGAAGTGTATTTTTTTACCGCGGGCATCAGGCAGAGGGTTAAATAGTTATGAAAAGTTTTTTAAATGCCCTGGGCTTTTTAACCATTATAAGCATCCCTGGCCGGTATGCGTACCAGAAGGACCTTTCCCCGGCCTTGTCCTATTTTCCATTGATTGGTTTGCTGGCCGGTGCGGTCCTGGCTTTTTCTTTCTGGGTATTTTCCCTATTTCTTCCTGTGGGCCTTGCTGTCATAGTGGTGATAGGCTTGGAGGCAGTACTTACCGGGGGACTGCACTATGATGGGCTGGCCGATGTGTTTGACGGCATCTTTTCAGGCACCCGGGACCGGCAGAAAATGCTGGCCATCATGAAAAAAAGCGATATAGGCACTTTTGGAGTTCTGGCGGTGGTGCTGATGCTTCTTTTAAAGGCAGCCCTCATCTACTTTCTATATGCCGCGCTTGGCAGCCGCATGGTATTGTTTGCGGTCATGCTGAGTTTTATGCCTGCCTGGGGGCGGTGGTCTATGGTCTATCTTATAAACAGCCATCCTCCGGCCAGAAAAGAGGGGAGCCTGGCCGCCCTGTTTTATGCAGAAAAAAACAAACGCCGTTTTGCGGTGTGCACCCTGTATACATGGATCGCTTTTTTGGGGCTGACCTACCTTGCTCAGGCAGTTTGGGTACCCGGGCAAACAGTGGCCTGCGCCGGGCCTTTTTCTCAGCTCATTCCGGTTATGGGCCCGATACTGCGGAGCCTGGTCATCTTTCTGGCCGGCTTTTTGGTGCTCATTTTTACCGGTCAGTTTTTTACCAATCGATTGGGGGGTGTAAACGGAGACATCCTGGGGGCTGGTTCTGTGGTTGCTGAAGCAGCCTACCTTCTGGCTGCCCTGCTGGTGTGGACCTATTTATAGGATTATGAAAAAAACAATCAAATTTTCCATTGTATTACTCATCATACTGGCTGCCTTAACCGTGGTAGCCGCTTCCATGGGTTCTGCTTCCATATCATTGGGGGATACGGCAAGAATCATCGGCTCCTATATTCCCGGCATATCCAATCTGGTTGACACCACCCATATCAGTCCCACAGAGTTTGCCATTATCGCCCAGATCAGGCTGCCCCGTATCTTTACTGCCATTCTGGTGGGCATTGCCCTGGCTTCAAGCGGGGTCATCTTCCAGGGCATATTCCGAAATCCCATGGCCGATCCCTATATCATCGGGGTTTCTGCAGGAGCTTCTTTTGGGGCTACGGTAGGCCTGCTGTTTACCACGGGTATCCGGCTGCTCAACATTTCCACGGTAAGCCTGTTTGCTTTTGCCGGGGCGGTGGCGGTAACCATTCTGGTCTATAATATCTCCAGGGTACGGAAACGGGTATCGGTGCTCACCCTGCTTTTGGCGGGTGTGGCCTTAAGCGCCCTGCTCAGTTCGATTAATTCTTTCATACTCCTGTTTCAGGCCCACGACATGGCCCGGGTCATCTTTTGGCTGATGGGGGGGCTTACCGCTTCCACCTGGCATCAGCTGGCGGTGGTGGCCCCCATCATCCTGGTGCTTTTGGGCCTGGCGGTTTTTTTTATGAATGAGCTTAACATTATTTCCCTGG
>PWYO01000046.1 GCA_003567835.1 Actinomycetota bacterium
ATACCTCAAGCTGGTATCATGCAAAAAAAGAAGGATTTCAAGGTACCGGATTTAAATTCTTAATAGATAAAAAAACAGATAAGATCCTTGGCGCCAGCCTGTTTTTTCCGGAAGCTGAGGATACCATCAATCTGGTTACCATGGCTATGCAGGCATCGCTTACCGTAAAGGAGCTAAAAGAGATGATTTTTACATATCCCAGCATAACCAGTGACCTAAAATACATGATTTAGCCCCAAAATGCCTTTTTCTGGCTGCCTTGACATTGAAATGGCAGTATTTAGAATAAAAAGCTAATATTTGTATAATCAATTAATGGAGGTCATGTTGAAATTAGCATTACGCTTAGCCTTGGTCATAACCATATTCACCTCGCTTGTCTTCTTCGGCTGTGCCGCTGCCGAAGATGATACCAAGGGGCCGGTTACAGTAGGCTCTAAAATCGATACGGAAGGGAGCCTTCTTTCACAAATCATCATATTGATGCTGGAAGAAAATGGTTTTGAAGTCATAGACCGGTCGGGGACAGGCACAACTTCGGTGGTCAGGAATGCAATCATGAGCGGTGAGATTGATATCTATCCGGAGTATACAGGCAATGGCGCCTTTTTCTTTGATGAGACCGATTCAGATGTATGGAATGACCCGCAGAAAGGGTTTGAAAGGGTCAAAGAACTGGATGAACAGGAAAATGATATCATATGGCTCAATCCTGCTCCTGCAAATAATACCTGGGCCATTGCGGTAACCAATGATCTGTCTGAAGAATATGGATTAAAGAGTTTAGAAGATCTGGCAGAATATGTGAATAATGGGGAATATTTTAAACTGATCGGTTCTGAGGAATTTGTCACCAGCGAGGTCGCTCTTCCTGCATTTCAAGAAGCATATGGGTTCCAATTAAGCAGCGAACAGCTGATTGTGGTGGCCAGTGGTGATACTGCCCAGACGCAAAAAGCCGCCTATGACGGAACCGACGGAGTCAATGCAGCCATGGCGTATGGTACAGACGGATCAATCAGCGCATTTGACCTGGTGATATTGTCCGACCCCAAAGGGGCGCAGCCTGTGTATGAGCCAGCACCCATAAAAAGAAAATCCGTATATGAAGAGTATCCTGAAATTAGCCAAATCCTTGAACCGGTTTTTGACAGTCTGGATTTGGTAACCCTTCAGACCTTAAATGGTAAGATTGCGGTAGAGGGGCTCAATGCCCAGGATGTGGCCAGCGAGTATCTCCGTGAAGAAGGATTTATCCAGTAATAGAACCATAAGAGGGCATTATTAAAAAAAGCTTTCTTCCATTGGACAGACTGACCATTGCCGGCAGTTTGATGGGGCTTGTGTCCATTGGGCTGAACTGGTTTAATTTTAAGCCAAGCAGATTGGAATCTGGGCTGGGCCAAACCATTATGGGCTCAGCCGGCTGGGTTTTTGCTGTTTTGCTGTTCACCTTATGGATGTTGTGCCTGTTGCTTAGCTTTAGACGCCAGTTGGCTTTTTCTGTGATGCTGGGCTTGGCCTCCAATGCGGTATTGATAGCCAGTTTTACCATTATATCCGTTGGTGCAAGCAATTTGATAAAAGAAGGCCCCGAATCCGCCCGTGCTTCTCCTGCACTAGGCATGTGGCTTACATTTTTGGCTTGCTATATTGTGATTTTTTCAGCAGTAAGGCGAGTATCTGGACATCGGTTTTTAAAATACTTGATGATGTACATGGGGCCGGCGGCACTGATTTTTTTTATCATTTCAGGAAGCTTTGATAACTTGTCGCTCATGGTGGAGTTTGCGGCCCAGCGGTCCAGGTTCTATCAGGAATTTTTAAATCATGTGTACCTGGTGGCAGTCAGCGTGGCCCTGGGGTCTTTTTTAGGGATTTGTCTGGGCATATTGGCGGCAATAAATAGAAAAATCAAGAATATGGTTTTTTTTATCACCAATATTACCCAAACGATTCCCAGCCTGGCCCTTTTCGGAATTCTAATGGTTCCCCTTTCTGCCCTGTCTTTTAGGTTTGAGATTCTTCGTGAGATGGGCATCCGGGGCATTGGCAATACGCCGGCCATTATTGCTTTGGTGATCTATTCTCTGCTTCCGGTGGTTCGTAACACCTATACCAGCATAAAGCAAATTGACCCTGCCGTTATCGATGCGGCCAAGGGAATGGGCATGAATAGGTTCCAGGTTTTTAAAAGGGTACAAGTACCTTTGTCTGTACCCATAGTTATGGAAGGCATCAGGATTGCTTCTGTGCAAAGTGTAGGGCTTGCGGTGGTGGCAACCCTGATCGGCGCTGGAGGCCTGGGCTGGTTTATATTCCAGGGTCTGGGCCAGGCCGCACACGATATGGTCATATTTGGGACCATCCCCATTATTGCCCTTGCCCTGTTCACCGACCGGATCATGCGGCTGATCATCAGCTGGCTGGCCCAAAATAAAAGCAAGGGAGGTGCCCAATGATTGTTTTAAAAAATTTGACAAAAACCTATAACCAGAAAGAAGTGGTCAAAAATTTTTCACTGCAGGTTGAAAAAGGAGAGCTCTGTGTACTGATTGGCCCTTCCGGTTGCGGCAAAACCACCACGCTCAGGATGATAAACCGTATGGTGGAGCCTGAGATGGGGCAGATATTTGTCAATGGAACCGAGATAAAACAAATGGATCCGGTCAAACTCAGGCGCTCCATGGGCTATGCAATACAAATGGTGGGATTATTTCCTCACATGAGCGTTTTTTCCAATATTGCCACTGTGCCAGAACTTTTAGGCTGGGAGAAGGCGCGTATCCAGGCGCGCATACAAGATCTTCTATTGCTGGTAGGGCTGGATCCGGAACAGTACTGCCCAAAATACCCCCATCAGCTTTCCGGGGGAGAGGCCCAGAGAGTGGGTGTGGCCCGCGCCCTTGCAGCAGATCCAGCCATCCTGCTCATGGATGAGCCCTTTGGTGCGGTGGATCCCTTAAACAGGATAAGGCTTCAAACCCAATTTTTGGAAATCCAAAAAAAGTTGAATAAAACCATTATATTGGTGACCCACGATCTTGACGAGGCTATAAGGCTGGGCGACAAGATTGCCATTATGCAGGAGGGCGCGTTGGTGCAGTATGACCGGCCTGAAAGGGTACTGGCTAAGCCTGCCAATCAATTTGTCTATGATTTTGTGGGTTCAGACCGGGGCTTAAAAAGGCTGTCTAAAATCAATATCAGCCCCTATGTGCAAAAGGCATACACCATTGCTTTA
>PWYO01000043.1 GCA_003567835.1 Actinomycetota bacterium
CTGGCCTGGCCTTTCAAGCGATTCTGCCGGGTTTGTCGACAGTTTGATTCTGCTTGCGGGTGTCTGCTTGGCCATGCTTTTTCACGGCAGAACCGCTGACCGCGATATAAGCGAATGTCCGGCAACACAAGCAGATAAGGAAAATGTATGATCGAGGCTGTTATTTTTGATTTTGACGGGACGCTGGCCAATACCGGGCGTTTTCTTTACAAGGTCTGTGAACGGCTGTCCGAAAAGTACTGCCCAAACAAATTTTAGGCTGAAGAGTTTTTGCAATTCAAATACATGTCCATTCCGGACAGGTTCAAAAAGGCGAGGGTTCCGCTTGTCAAGCTGCCCCGGGTAGCCGCAGAAGCCCGCGCTATCTACGCATAGTATAAAGAGAGTGCAGAGTCTTTTGCCGGAATACGCGAACTGCCCCCTGTCAGCAATTTTTTAAAAGTGAACACTTTCTATTTTAAAAGTGAACCGCTTTTAGGTCACTATTTTTGATCTTTTTGACATCGATAAGATCTTTATTTGACCAGAACCTCAGTTCAGAGAACTGGGTATTAAGTGGATAGATGCGTACATTTACAGAATCCCTGGGCTTGCCGTTTAAGGCAACCTCAAGGTCATATGGACATCTTCCTGTAGGGACTTATGATCCTTGTCAAGCCTTAGGGCAAAGATATCCTTTGTGGACTGATACGGGGGCATAAGGGAGAACTCCCTGAAAAGGGACACCTTTTCCTCCATCGCTCTTTGAAATCTAAGATAAATCTCACCGGTAGTGGAATGGACCTACCTGTAGTTATACCTTGATATCTCTTTCTTAAGGACTCTCCGGGCAGATGTAATATCGTTTATCCCTTCCCGGGTACAGCCCTGTGGAGACAGTGCATATATTATCTTTCTTACCAGCCTGGCATAAAGGATAAACCGGCTATAATCATCAAGGGCTCCTGGCAGTGGCAAATTTAAAAAAATACCATTGTATGGGGGATATAATACAAGCATTGCAATTTCTCAATGGATTAGCCTAATATTGGCATACTAAGGCAATAATTATTCTTACCCATCAAGCATGTATGTGATAAAAACAGGTAATGTAATTACAAAGACCTTATCCTTTTTAATAATAAACCAATTTTTTTATCTGATGTGGTAAAAGTGGTGATTCATTAGCTATTTTTTAATGCCCAAAACCCAAATGCTAGAAATAAAGGAAATATGATAACCCCTTAACATGATAGATTTCTTTTGTTAGCATTCATGTTATTGCGTAATATTTTATTAAATGCTTTGATAATCATATCCATCAAAAAGAAGAACAATGACTAAATATGCAAGAAAAAAATCTCCAAACAATTTTTCAAGCACAAAAAGCCTTTTTCTATTCAGATGCTACGAAATCATATGGATTTAGAATAAAACAGCTAAAAAAATTTAAAAAGGTAATAAAGGAAAACGGAAAATCACTTTGTGATTCTGTCTATCAAGACTTTCAAAAACCGGTAGAAGAAACTTATATTTCAGAAATAGCAATGATTATCCGCGAACTTAACCACAGCATCAATAATTTAAAAAAATGGATGCGCAAAAAAAAAGTCGCTACAAACTTAACTAATTTTCTAGGGAAGTCTTATCTTTTTCCGCATCCTTTGGGTAAAAATTTAATTATTGGTGCCTGGAATTTTCCTTATTCCACGGTTTTTACTCCCCTTATTGCCTGCATAGCTGCTGGCAATACAGCCATTATAAAACCGAGTGAAATTGCTCCGCATTCTTCTAATGCCATCAAAGGTTTGATTAAAGATAATTTCAGCCGGGAATATATTACCGTAATAGAAGGCGGAGTTGAGGTATCTTCCTCTCTTTTAGCCCTACCTTTTGACCACGTTTTTTTCACTGGTTCTACCCAAGTAGGAAAAATAGTCATGGAAGCCTGCGCTAAGCATCTAAGCAGAGTAACGCTTGAGCTGGGCGGCAAAAGTCCTGCAATTGTTGACAAAGATGCTGATATTAAAAAAGCTGCAAAAAAAATAGTTTTCGGCAAGGGATCAAATTCCGGCCAAAATTGCATAGCGCCTGATTATGTATATGCCCATGAAAAGATCCAAGATTCTTTGTTAGAAGCTTTAAAAGATGCTTACCATCAGCTATATCCCAGTGAAAAACATATAGCATCTATAGTAAATGAAAAAAATTTTCAAAGACTCAATACTATTTTGAACCAAGAAAAAATATATTTTCAATTGCCCCACAAAAGAGAGGATAAATTTATCCCGCCTACCATCATTTATCCTGCTAATTGGGAAAAACCAGCCATGAAAGAGGAAATATTCGGACCAATTTTACCTGTTCTTACTTTTTCAAGAATAGATGAGGTGATAAAAACCATCAATCAGAGGGAAATTCCTTTAGCGCTTTATTACTTTGGCAAAATGAACTGGCCTTCAATAGAAAAAGGGATACAGTTTGGCGGTGGGACCGTCAATGATACTTTATTGCATTTTGCCAATCCAAATCTCCCATTTGGAGGTGTGGGCTCAAGCGGCACAGGCTGTTATCATGGATATTCCGGTTTTAAGACCTTTTCCCATTTCAAAAGTATATTTCGAAAAGGCAAATGGCCTGATTTTTCTTTCCGTTATCCACCACATGATGGAAAGAAGATGAAATGGATTAGAAAGTTATTTTGATAAGTTTGCCAAATGAAACGCAATAATTGGTACCCATCCTGTTGTTCTGTAAAATTATTGCCATTTTAGAAATCCCATTTTTAAAAAAGAACCTAGTATTAAGATGGTCATGACTATGTTTATTTTTTGAACTCCTAAGTTTTACGGCAGGACTTTATTAGAAGCGTTTCTGGGTCTGCCGTATATTCGGATATTGGCCTCACTGTGTAGTTTTGTGAAAGCTGAATTACCCTGGTCGACACAGCTAAAATGGGCTTTGGATGTTCTGTGTAAGGCGGTTTCTTATTCTTTGGTAACTTCTTTGGTCCAGTTTTTGGTATCTACCATTTGCTCATTCTTGGTCTCTTCTTCTATGTATTTGGCCTGGGGAAATCATCCGGCCTCTTCAGGTCGGCTTGGTCGGGGTTTATGCTCTGGGGTTATTTCTTCACTAGGAGCTTGTCCGAAAAATAACCCATAAATTAAAGAAAAACAGACCATTTCTCTTCATATTTAAATATTTTGTGATATTTTAAGATATTGGTGCAATAATTGGCCTAAAAAGGATGGCA
>PWYO01000246.1 GCA_003567835.1 Actinomycetota bacterium
CTACCACCACAGCCACTGGACTTAAGGTCCGCGCCTGCCTTAATGCCTCCCACTATACCAAGGGCAAACGAATTACAGACGGGGAGATGGCAGCGCTTTCGCTCCAGTCCCATGATATCCAGCCGGAGCGCAATTACACCATCATTCCTAATGTTGCAGGCTCCAGTACATCAACCCACAGCTTCGACCGGTGGACCCGGCATACCCGTGAACAACAACCTGCGATGGCAAAATCGGGAAGTTATTTTTGAGCGGACCCTTAGAGCTTCCCATCTAGGTTTTTGGCCCAGAAAAGGCCCATTACATCACTGCAGGTATTCATGTCTTTTTTAAAAGGATCACGGGAAGCTTATCTTTAAATTCTTTTCGCAATGGAAAGGGTGAGCCCATCCAAGTAGACCCGGTCGTCAAGCATGGTATGGATGTGTTGCCAGCTTTTAGTAAAACCTTCCACCAAGCCTCTCCCCTTCCGGCCTGTGTCAATCAAGGCAGTACGCCTGTATCACAGGAAAGCCCTGGCCCAGGCCATCTTTTGGGTTATGGTTTGAGGAATCCTCAGCTTTCCTATGCTGCTCTCTGAATTACGGGTCATAGGAGAATTTTGAGTATGGCCATATTCAATGATTGGAAGCAGGAATCATTTCAGGCAAAAATTACTCTATCCTCTCAAGGAAGTCTTTCCAGTTTGTTTCATTTCTTACCTCGCCGTTGTATATAAATGACAGCCATTCATACTGGGGATGATTCTTTAGGTTGGTGAACACAACACAGAAGTCCTCACTGCCCAGTTCTTCCGCTTTTACCATCTGTTTTATAAGCAGCGCATAGCCCTCTTCGGTTGCGACATCAAACCAGTTGGCTTCGGTTACACTCAGCCGCTTGCCGTAACGGTCTGCCAGTTCCCTGAACCAATTGCCTTTTTTCTCAATATCTGCAGGGGTTGATAAAGAAGCTTGCCAGTGTGTATCCAGGATATCAAAACTAGCATTCTGACAAAGGTATTCATACATATTGCCCCTTTTTTTGGCCAGATCATATTCTTCATTGCCAGCTCCCATATAAAACCTCTGGTCAATCTGATCATAAGCTATATTTACCAGCTTAATATACGCCTCTCTGCTCATATGTTTCATAGGTTCATTGATGATGGTAATCCGTGTATTTTGTTTGCTGGCTCCCCGGTTTATCAAATCGGTTACCAGATTCTCCACTCTTTGCCTCCATTGCTGCTCGTCCGGCTCAAGAAAGCCATTAAAAGTCCAATTATGAATATTGACTATCATGTAGATATCATTTCCAAGACAGAGGTCCACTGCTTCCCAGAAATAATCTTCCCGGTCTATGACATGCCTGATTTCAGCAACAGCCTCTTTTCCTGTCATAGCAAGCCCCCATTTCCCTACCCCGCTTGCACCTATCCGCATGGTATCCATTTCGGGAGGCTTCTGTTTGAAAATATCCTCTAATGGCGGGGGAGGTTTGGGCAACTGGCTGTCTTCAACCTCTGCTACCCCTTCTTTTACCGCTCTGTTCTGTTCAGTCGGGCCTATGTCCCTGCAGGCCGGCCTAGAACAGGCAAAGGCTGCTATCACTACCACTGCTAAAAATACAATGGATATTTTTTTCACGCTTTCCATGTCCCACATCCAAACCTTTTTTCTATATTACCTATTATTTCTCTATTACCAAACCCTGCAATGATTGACCATTGGATCAGGTTCTATTGCGAGCACTTTACTTTCTAATCATTTTTGGCAGGCCTATTCTGTATAATTGTTGGTTTTTTAAGTCAAATGATTTCAATTTCGGCGATAATATAGATCATTTTAGTCCTATTTTTCACTGATTTTGATAGGAAAATAAGGAAAATGGCATGTACGCTTTTTAAAAAAGAGCCTTCTTTTGAAGTGATTGAAAGCATTTTTTGAAAATGGGCCGCTATAGCCTGCCATAGCTGCACCAAAAAAATAGACTCAATGATGAGCGTATTTTCACTTTGGCGAAAAAAGGGGGCCTATACGCCTAAACCAGAGCAGGCAAGACCGGCACTTTGGCCTGGTTTTTCAAAGCTTTTGATCACTTTTTCACACATAATCCAAGCATACCAGCAGAACACATTCCAGACAATCACCAATTTTCCCATAGCAATCCCAGGGCGACTTCCCCCAAAACCACCCGCCAGCCCGTGGCATGAACCCGAATGCTAGCCTTTGATTTGCAGATGGGCAATCATGTGGTCTGCCACCAATGGGATGACATCCCTGACCATATGGGGCATGAGGTTGTCCATCACCTGGGGCATAAGCGCTGCCATCTGCTCCTCCATATAATCGGGCATGGGAATCCTTTCGGCAACCCTGTTTAACATGGTATCCATAACCTTGGGCAGCATTTTGGGCAATAGGACAGGAAATAGTATGGGAAACAGGGGCTTCATGGCTTTCAGGGCTCCGGGAACCTTGCCCATAAACCGCATCATGGGGCCCATGTGAAAAGGCATGGCTTCTATGAGCTGGGGCCACATGGATTGCATGATTTGGGCAAAACCTTCCGGGGTCATGAGCTGAATCATGGATTCAAAAACAGCCCATTGCCTCTGTACCTCTGCGTCTGGTTCAGGAAAATGATACCCCAGGGCAGCCGCCCCGAACCGGGCCAGGTCTACAATATCCAGGTCCATGTTTTTCTTATCCCTGGTTACCCTGAACTGGAATTCACAGCAGGGGCAAAGGGCAAGAACTTTTTCTGCCCCCGCTTCTACCGCCTGATCCAGCCGCATTTTACCCACCTTGGCCGCAACCGGAGGTTCTTTGATCAAAGTGAGCACGCTTCCGCAGCAATGGGCATGCGGGCCATGCGAATGCATTTCCTTAAGGCGGACGTTGGGGATGGCTTCTATAAGCTTGCGGGGCGCATCATAGACCCCGGAAACCCTGCCCATATGGCAGGAATCATGCCAGGTTACCGTAACCGGTTCAAGGCCGTTTTCAGGGAATGCAAACTTGCCTTCCTGGATTCTGTCTGCAACCAATTCACTGTAATGGGCTGCTTGTATCCGGTACGGGATGCCCATTTTTTGGGCCCACTGGGGATAGACATGGCGCCACATCATATCACAGGCGGGACAGGAGGATACCACGGTATCCGCACCCATTTCCTTGACGGTTTGGATATTTTTTTGCATATTGTGGGCAAACAGATCCCATTTTCCTGCCACC
>PWYO01000059.1 GCA_003567835.1 Actinomycetota bacterium
AAAGCTTTTGCTCTACAGCTGAAGGCCTTCGGTGCTTTTCAATGCTGTAACATTTTTGGCCAAGTTGTCTGTGCATACTTTCACCAACATGTAGTTCCATCATCATCTAAACGGTCTTACTGCAAGGTTGCCAGGTTTTGGGCGCATAAAAGCTTGGGCCTAGCCAGATAAGATCTGTGCATGGATAAAGGCCGGTAGCCGACTTTTTTTATCATGCATTTCTCCAGCAGCCTGCTTTGCAATATGCCCTGGTTCTTTGGTGCATCATGATTGTATTGCAGTCCCATATCCACTTGTAATGCCCGGTTTTCAGTGTGGCCCTTGTCCAGCCTTCATCTCTTTAAAACCATTGATCAAAAGCAGGGTACAGCATGGCATTATTTCCTATAATCGGTTATATACTTCATACCATAAGGGTCTCTTCCCGCAAGAAAATCTGCGGCCCGCATAGCAGGTCGAAGGCCTTCAATTAAAGGATCGGTTATGGGTGCGCACAAGCCATTGATAATGGACATGGTGATAAAGTGTATATTCAGCAAGTCCCTGTTGGGCATGCCAAAACTAATATTTGATGCACCCATGGTGGTGGCCACCCCGTATTCAGAAGTCAGTCTCCGCATGGTCTCCAAGGTTACCTTACCGGAATTAGAATCGGTCGAATTGGTCATCACCAGACAGTCAAATACCAGATCTTCTCTTTTTATGCCCAAAGAATCTGCTTTATCTATGATTTTTTTGGCAATTTCAAGCCTTTTTTCTACCTCATTGGGAATGCCCGCATCATCACAGGCAAGACAGACCAAGGCGCTTCCGCTCTCTTTTACAAGCGGCATCATCTCTTCCATGGACTTTTCTTCCCCGGTCACCGAGTTTATGAGCACTTTATAAGGGCAAACCTCCATGGCCGCAGCCAGGGCCTTGGGATTGGAAGAGTCTATGCATATAGGATTGGGCACCACTTCCATGACTGCTTTTACTGCTTTGGGCAGAAGATCAACTTCATCAACACCCACCGCGCCCACATTGATATCAATAATCTCAGCACCGGCTTGAGCCTGTGCTTTTGCATCTTCCTTCACCATGTCCAGTTTCCCCTGCTTTAATTCTTCAGCAAGGGCCTTTCTGCCGGTGGGGTTGATTCTCTCCGCAATAATCACTGTAGGCAGGTCAAGACCGAATTTTACTTCACAATCTTTGCCAGTTATCACCGTCTCCATTTTTTTAATTCCCTTTCTTTTTTAATAATATGTTTTGTATATCTGCAAAAATTTTTCCAAAAACTTGTCATTTACTGCAGGCAGGGAAATGGTTATCCTGATAAAACCATCCATGCCCAGATTGCGGCCCGGCCGTACGATGAAGCCGGCCTTTAAAAGGTCTTCAGCAATCTGCGGGGAATGCTTCCCTGTATTGATCAGCAAAAAGTTGGCAAAAGAGGGGATACATGCAATGCCATGCTTTTTTAGCGCGGTATAAAACTTTTCTTTTTCACAAGACACCTTCTCCCGGACTTGTTGTATATGCCGCGCATGGTCAAGGGCCGCACAAGCTCCAATCTGGCCCAACGCATTTACATTAAAGGGGAGCCGGATCTTATTTAAAGCGTTTATGATGACAGGGGCAGCAATGCCATAGCCAGTCCTCAATCCGGCCAAACCATATATTTTAGAAAATGTTCGCAAAATGAGAAGATTGGGAAAATCTCTTATGCGGTCCAAAGCAAAAATACTGTCCTTTTGATCAACATATTCACAATAGGCTTCATCAATGACCACCAAAACATGTTTGTCTATATTGCTGAGGATATATTCAAATTCTTTTTTGGTGATATTGGTCCCCGTAGGGTTGTGGGGGGTGGTAAAAAAAATAATACTTGTGTTTTGATCAACTTGTTTGACCATGTTCTCTATGTCCTGCCTATAATCCTTCAGCGGTATTTTTTTTACCGTACCGCCGCATTTTAGCGTGGCTTTTTCATAAATAAGGAAAGTGGGATCTGCGATGACAATATTGTCACCTTCTCCGATAAGACAGTCACACACCATCTCAATAATCTGGTCGGTTCCGTTTCCGATAATGATATGGTCCGGGGACACGCCCAAGGTCTCGGAAAGCTTATTTCTGAGATTGGTGCCGTTTGCATCAGGATAATAACAGACATTTTCAATGGCTTCGTTAAGCGCCTGCTTGACCTCAGGCGCAGGCCCCCATAGGTTTTCATTGGAGGCAAGCTTATATACATGCTCCAGGCCGTAGGTTTTTTTAATCTCTTCCAGCGTGCTGCCCGGGATATATTCAGGCAGATCCATAATCCATTTTTTAATCCTCATCCTTTTTATCTCCAAATCGTATTGCAATTGACCGTTTATGGGCATGCAGGTTTTCAAATGCAGAAAATTGCTGTACATACTTTTTCTCCTGAGCCAAAACTTGGCTATCATAAAAAAGAACGCTGCTCTTTTTTAAAAAATCGTATACCCCCAAAGGGGAAGAAAATCTTGCATTGCCTGCGGTGGGAATGACATGATTGGTCCCCCCCATATAGTCCCCAAGCGCGACAGGGGTAAAGTTTCCCACAAAAACAGCCCCTGCATTTTTAACCATCTTTAAAACCTGCGCAGGATTTTTGCACACAATTTCCAAGTGCTCGGGCGCTATCAGGTTTGAAGTCTTGACCAAAGCCTCCATATCTTCATCATAGGCAATCAAACAATGCTTTTTTAGGGCATTATAGGCGGTGTGTGCATTTTGCTCATAGGACTTATGCAGTGACTGCATCTGTTTTTCCAAGCAAATGATGACCTTTTCCGCTAGTATGCGGCTATTGCTTAAAAGAATAGAAACAGCATCTGGGTCATGCTCGGCCTGAGAGATCAGATCGGCAGCAATAAAATCTTCATTGGCACAATCATCGGCAATGACCACAATCTCGCTGGGCCCGGCCAGGCTGTCTATGCCTACTGTGCCGAATACCGATTTTTTTGCTGCAGTCACATAAACATTACCAGGTCCCACGATTTTATCAACGCTGCTGATTTCACCGGCCCCATAAGCAAACAGGCCAATGGCTTGGGCGCCCCCCAGATTATAGATTTGGTCAATTTGCAGTCTGGCACATACATAAAGGAATACCTGATAGGCCTCATGGTCTTTTTTTTGAGGGCTGCATACCGCAATCTGGTTCACTCCCGCAAGTTTGGCGGGTA
>PWYO01000261.1 GCA_003567835.1 Actinomycetota bacterium
ATATCTGAGTAACATGGAACGTTTTTTCCTGGATTTTACCCTGCTTTTTTTTCGACCCATTTTTACAGTTCAGCGACAGCTTTTTATTGTAAATGTTTAGAAGTACTCAATGGTATTCTTGGCTGGCCGGCCAGTAAATGTATACCAGGCGACTGATTATTTGGATTTTACAAATATTCCAAATGATTACAGTAAATTTCGCGAAAGAATCAAGAAAATGTATGTTCTTCTGGTGACAGTTGATATGACTATTTCAGTGACAATGACTGATTTAGTGACTTATATAATTGAAACAGAAAGTTAGCTTGTTAGTGACAATAGTGACGGATTTTGTCAGCTCTTTTTTTAAAAGCAGTTTGTATAAATCAATATATCTGGAGACCTTCTTTCTACATTATTTGACTGATCTAAAAGCATGGTTTTTATTCGTCAGGTCATTTCTTGCATGCCAGAGAAAAAGCTCTCTGTATCGAATACTTTATTATATTTCTTGGAAAATTTATCAAGCGCCGGAAAGAATCCTTCCCATTCCTTGACTTCATCCACTTTTTTTCCGTTTATGAAGAACTTGAATGTGGTATCAGCAGGACATCTCACCATAACAATTTCAGCTGAGCCTTCAGGATTTCTTTCTGACCAGAAAGCAGTGTATGTGTTGTCATCGCCTTCTGTTTTCTTATATTTTTGGAAAAATCCTTCGAATATCTCTTTTATTTCTTGGTTGTCCATTTCATTTCTCCTGGATTTTTGGTTATTCAAACTATGCCTATTTGCCTGTATCGCAAACGAGTTTTAATCGTCAGTTTTATTTCTCAAATAACATCATAATTTATACACCTTCAGCGAATAAAAAACTTATTCTTGAACCTTAATACTCATGGGTACAGTGGGATAATACATTTCGCGGAAAAACAGAAATTTTTCGTAACAGTTTAGCCCTTTTTAAGGAAAGCAGGGGACAGGCACCCCCGCACTTATTTTTCTGAAGGATGATTGGCATGTTTAAAATAAGTACGGGGAGAGCCAGTCCCCATGCCACATGCAAATGGCTAAACTGTTACAATTTTTCTATGTTAGAAGGATAAATCCATATTGAATCATCAATAACAGGTCTGTAATTATTTTTCTTCAAACTCATGATAATCTATAATTTTAAGAAAAACAGTTTTTTGTCAGGTATGTCGCAAAAATTAGTTAAGATGACTAAATTAGAACAGAAATGTCATGGTGACATAATCCATTATTATCCACCACTTAAAATAATCTTTCGCGAACCCCACCCATTTTCATTGATCATTTCAAAAAAGTATCATTATGGATCAATTTAAAAAAAAGTCCTCAAAGGGATGTCTGTCCAGAGTTCCAGACCTGTGATCTTTAATACACATGTAACCATCTCAACTAATCAATTGCTGTTCTGAGGTACTCTACCTCATCTTTGAGAACCTGTATCCACTGTTTTGAAAAGCGTTTTGGATCAATAAGCCACAGCATAAGGCTTTCAATGGCGTTTTTTATGCCATTTGCTTCATCCACAACTGCTGAGGAAATTAGATCTAAAGCTTCATGGCAGCAGAAATCATTTTTGCGTCCCAGACTCTGTTCCATGGCTTCTGCTCTGAGCTTACGCATGTTCCCGGGAATATTATTTTCCAGGTTATCACCAATACTCCTGGCTGCAGCCGTCAATATACTGATTCGATAATCATCCTCTTTTTGAATGAATGAGAGCTCTCTTGATAGAATTTCCAAATGCCTTGCCAGCAGTATGCTTGGCATACCCCGACTGGACAGCACACCAGCAAGCCATCCAGCCTGAGACTGCATTGTTTCAGGCTCAAGTTCAGCAGCGGTAGTTAGCCAGGCTCCATCTGCGTCAGTATACCGCCTGCCTCTTTTTCCGTATCTGTATATAAAGTAAGGATACTCTGAAAGACATGCATCAGAAGCCCGAAGGACTGCCACAAGATCAAGTTTATTTTGAGGTACGGGGTGATTCCCTGATTCCGGATTAAAACCTGTTGCACAGTATTTCATTTCAGCAGGCTGCAATGGAAAAACAGCTTTAAAAGCTTTGTCTAGTTTCCTGAATATCAAAAGAGCTGTATCTTGAGCAGCCTTAATCTCATCCGGGTCAGTTATGACCTCGTCCATAACAGCCGATGCGGCATCCCATTGCTCTGGTCCCTGACCACCATGACAGGACAGGTATGAAAGTCCTTTATCCGAAGTCAGGTTTAAAGTTTTTGCAATCAATGGAAGCAGGATAACAGCTCCTTTTGTGGAACCCATCAAGACATAAACAGCTCCGGCAAGTGCTATGGGATTATTACCAGCTACCTGCCGTATGTGAGCAGCAGCTTCCAGGGCTGCTTTTACTGCCTCAGGAGACTCCGGGATTAGGTCCCATCTGAAAAAATCATTATCATCATTAAGCAGTGGCGAACGCTGCATTTCAATGGACCATATTCTTAATATCCTCTGATCACTGCAGTTGCTGAGACATCCTTCTAAGGCAGAATGAATTACAGCCAGTACCCGGATAAATCCCAGATAAGCTTCAATAGTGATCTCTTTTTTTAAAACGGCCTGGGCAAACGGGGTCGATTCTATAGATGCATGAATTTCTCTGGTGGAATTTTTCAATATCCTGGAAATTGCTGTGTCTGGCATATAAAGATCCTGGTATGTTTTTTGAGAAAGTGAGTTTTCTTATTCAGTAACAGTTCAGCCGTTTGCATGCGGCACGGGGACTGGCTCTCCCAGCCCTTGTTTTATTAAGTCTGTGTTTTACATCAACAACAAAAAAATGGCTGGGGTGCCTGTCCCCTGCTTTCCTTAGAAAAGGGCTAAACTGTATGCGAGTCTGTGACGATTCAATTCTGGTTGCATAAATCATATTGTTAAGTGTCAGGATACTGGACAAGGACATTTAGCCCTCCTGTTGGATATCCGATCTCCATCAAGCATCCTTCCCGGTCAGGGACCTTGAATGGAGCCGGTTGTCCAGTTTTTAGTTCAAGCATTTGAGCTTTCATAGAGTTTAGCTGTGTTCCTGTTTTTCCACTGATACAGCACAGATTCCATCGTAGTTTTCGCCCAAGATGAACTCAACGGAGTCTCCAGTCATTAGGAGCTTAGCACAAATTTCAAACCAACATGTTGGTTGCTAAAATCGGTTCCTGGTTACCTCTCGTTCCCAGG
>PWYO01000131.1 GCA_003567835.1 Actinomycetota bacterium
GCTTCCTTGGACAGAGACCGGCTTTTGGATTTGCTGGAAGGGGTGGTAAGCCCGCCGGTGATAACCTCTCACCGACAGAATGAACAGGTCGATGGACAGACAGAACACCAGCTGATTTTTATTGAAGGTTATAGCGAACCTGATAACCGTCTGGAGGTCAAAGTCAATGGAATCGTGAAAGCGGATTCGATCAAAGCGCAAAGCGATGGTTTTTTTAAGGCCGCAGACGGGGTAGAGATTGTGGCAGGAAAAAATCGTATTCAGGTTTCTGCCATCAGCCCTTCAGGGGAAAAAAGCAGGCCTACTGTTTTTGAAGTTTTTCTCAATGTCCCCCAGAGAGTGGAATTTACAATTTATGATGATGCCCAGAATCTCAAGGAGATCTCTGAGATCTATTTTCTGAAAGAAGGGGATCCCCTGGTCTATATTACGGGCCGCTATGAGTCTGCAGCAGAAATTTTTGTACAGGTCAACGACAGGGTTGTGCAGGAAGGGGCAACCGATGCGGCAGGCAGTTTTGCATTTGATGATATACGACTGCGGAAAGGCGAAAATGAGATTGCAGTGTGGGGGAAAACACAGGAGCAAAAGATCAGCCAGCCGGTATATGCCCATGTTTTGGTGACCAGGGATACGGTAAGCCCCAATCCTTCCAGCCTGAAGGGCTATTCTGATGATTTTGGCAACCACATAACCTGGACCACCTCTGTGGATCCAAATTTTTATTCTTACAAGCTGGTAAGGGTCCAAGACCCTTGTCTGAACCCACAGTATCCGGACCATGATGTCATTGCCAGTTTTAGCGAAAGGGAGACAGGGAGCTTTACAGATGAGGACATAAAAGAGGGAAGATCTTATTATTACACACTATGGACGCTGGATAAAGCAGGCAATGCCATTTCCAGCAATGTGCTGGCCCTTCCTTCTCCGGTTTATGCCATTCATATGGAGAGGATGCCCCCCTTTGAAGACCATACCGTAGGCAGAAGGCAGTGGTATTATCAGTATTTTAGGATTAGCAATACCGGTAATGTTACTGTGGACCTTCAGCCCATCATGGTATGGATCAAGCTTTCACCTGAACCCAGGGAGCAAGACCTCTTCCCTTTGTGGGAAACGCATATCTGGGATGCAGACAGCGGTCAGTATTATTACAGCAATGAGCGCATCGAAGATACGATTATACCCGATTATTGGGCTATTGACGCCATCACCCAAGAGGGCGAGATCTATGAATATGTCGTTGATGAAAATGACCAGGATGAAGGCAATGACCAGGATGAAGAAGATCATGAGACAGTCGATGAACAAGAAAGAGAAGTGCGGCAGGTTCGAGATATCGTGACCAGGAAAACCCATAGAAGGGAAGGAAAACGGGTCATGGAGACAACCACCAGAACCGTTGATGTAGAAACCGGGGAAGTGCTTGCAGTAGAAACCACCCAGACCCTGGTTGAGCCAGAAAGAATTGGCTCGCTGATCCAGGACCTGGAGCCGGGGCATTCTGTGGAGATAGCGGTAAAAATACAGAATATTACCGCAGCTGCAGGGGACCAGATTACCGTGCATTTTCATTTTGCACCGGTGGACTGCAGCGGTTATTTCTTTACGGATGAAGAAGTATCTACCCAAGACATTACAGTGATAAGCACAGGAAGAAACTAGAAAAGGAGGCATTCTGTGACAGAAAAAAAAGAACATGAAAAAAAAGATATACACAACAAGCCCAGCGCTGAAACTGAAATGGAAGTAGAAGAGCTGGTAGAGGAAATAGAAGTGCTTCAAAAAGAGCTTGATGAGTATAAAAAACTGGAAGATGACTATCTAAACAGGATCAAAAGACTTCAGGCAGATTATGATAATCATCGAAAAAGGACACTAAAGGAGCACCTTGATCATATTAAAAGGGCCAATAAGGACCTGGTGGAGAAACTGCTTCCGGTGATCGATAATTTTGAAAGGGCCCTGGAAGCAGGTAAAAAATCTAAGGGCGAAGAAGATGATTTCTATAAAGGTGTGCTGATGATTTACAATAGTCTGATGGAGGTTTTAAAAAAAGAAGGCATGAAAGTAATCAGCCCCAAAGGGGAGGAGTTTGATCCCCAGGTCTGCGAAGCTGCAGTTGCCGAAACCGTAGAAGGGGTAGAGGAAGGCACCATACTTGAAGTGTTAAGAAAAGGCTATATGCTGAAGGATTACCTGATTCGACCGGCAGTAGTCAAAGTTTGCAAACAAGAATAAAGGGGCTGTTTGTGCGAAAAAAATTATTATTTGGTTGCGGTTTTGGAATGATTATTCTGTTGTTGATTGTAGGCATTATCGTTTTTGCCTATGGTGTGGACGCCAGAAACAACATGGTGGCCAAAGAGGTGGAAGTGGAAAACAGCTGGGCACAAGTACAGAATGTATACCAGCGAAGGTTGGATCTTGTCCCCAATCTGGTAAACAGTGTGGAAGCCTACATGCAGCTGGAAAAAGATATTTTTGAACAAATCACCGATGCCAGGCAGGACATAGAGCAGGCACAGACGCCCGCAGAGCTTGATAACGCCAATCAGGATATTAATTCCTTTATCAGGGATTTTCGGGTGGTTGTAGAGGATACCCCGGAGCTTCGTGCCAGTGAGACCATCAGAGACCTCATGATACAGCTTGAAGGCACGGAGAACCGAATTGCCCAGGAAAGAAGAAGGTTCAATGAAGCGGTAAGAGATTACAATACCTATATCCGCCAGTTTCCCAGAAACACCATTGCCGGATGGTTCAATTTTACACATAAGGAGTTTTTTGAAGCAGCAGAAGGTGCAGAAGTGGCTCCTGAAGTGACCTTTGATATCGATTAGGAGGCAACTTATGCATGATTCAAAAAAATTAGCCATCTTTGTTCTTTCTTTTTTACTGGTTCCCATAACCGCATTTTTTCTAGGTGCGGGATTTTTATATGGCAGGGATATAGATATTCCTGCACCTGTGGGCTTTGTGAATGATTTTGCCAATGTTATGGATGCAGAAACTGCAGGGGACCTGGAAATGCTTATCAGCAGGATTGAATCAGATACCACTGCTGAAATTGCAGTAGTGACTGTAGACAGCCTGCAGGGATGGGAAATTGAAGACTATGCGATTACGCTTTTCAGCCAGTGGGGCATAGGAAAAAGCGATGCAGATAACGGGGTTCTCCTGATTGCGGCCATAGAAGA
>PWYO01000137.1 GCA_003567835.1 Actinomycetota bacterium
ACCCTATCTTCCAGCACTCATAATTTCAAAATAGGTCCTATAACTAGGGAACTTTCTGGGATAGCAAGTCTTACTACCAAGAAGTCTGATAGAAAGCTTTTAGAAGAAGCCTTGAACAAGAAGTTTCTATGAGAAAAAAGATATTTCTGGATACAGACGTTATTCTTGATGTAGCTTTTAAAAGAGAACCCCATTTTTTATATTCACAGGAAGTCCTGTCCCTAGTTGAGCAAAATGTCTTTTCAGGTTTTACCTCGTCTTTAATAATAGCAAATTGTTATTACATCATTAGCAGTAATAAGGATGACAAGGCTGCCATAAAGGCAATATCAAAATTAAGGTCTATTTTAATGATACTTCCGTTAACAGATAAGGAAATAGGCCAATCATTAAGCTCAGATATAAAAGATTTTGAAGACGGGATACAGTATTGTATTTGTGTAAATAACAAAATCACCAACCTTATTACCCGAAATATTACTGATTATAGGGATGTGGATATCAATATGCTGACTCCTCAAGATTTTTTAAATCTTGAGGAAACAAGAAAAATTATCGAAACAACTTTTAATGAAAAATAATAGGTATAAAAAGAAACCATCATAGGAAAAATTCCCCTTTATCAGCCTGGTTTTTATAAAGTTTTTTAGCCAAACAGCCGGACATTCGGTGTCCTTATAACCTGTTATTTTGGATCACCGGCCCGTTGGGCCTCAAGCCTGCAGGAGCCTGATCCAAAACCAATTCCCAAACTTAATCAAAAAAGTGCTCTGGCCGGTTATCCGCTTAAAACCTCCCGCTGTGTCATATTTTCTATAACCAGAAAAACAAAAGTCTCTTCACCCTGTGTATAAAAACCCTTTATTTTCCATTCATTTAACCATAGAATATACTTTGATTGACCAAGTGATCATTATTTTAAAAATGGACCAAGAGATCTTTAGAGCCCTTCTGGTTACCTCTATTGCGGGAATGTCTGCTGCAATCGGCGGGGTCATAGGCATTCTATTTAAAAAGGAAAATAAAAAATTTATCAGTTTTGTGCTGGGCTTTGCCGCCGGGGTCATGATTGGCGTATCCTTCTTTGAGCTTCTACCGGAGAGCATTGAGTCAGCCGGTTTTATCAGGGCGGGGATTGCCTTTTTTGTAGGGGCAGGGATCATGTTTGCCATTGACTCTTTGGTGCCCCATGAGTACATTGGCCAAAAGGAAAGAATTAATGAAAAAACGGACAAGAAGCTTTTAAAAACCGGCATATTTGTAGCCCTGGGGATTGCCATTCATAATTTTCCGGAAGGCATGGCTGTTTTCTACAGCACCATCTATGATTTCAGGCTGGGAGTTACCATTGCTGTAGCCATAGCCATACACAATATTCCTGAAGGAATTGCAGTGGCCACCCCCATATATGCAGCCACAGGAAGCAGGGCAAAAGGCTTTCTGTTTGCTCTGCTGTCTGGGCTTGCTGAGCCCTTGGGGGCCATCCTCACTGCTGTTTTTTTGCTTCCCTTTCTCACGGAATCGCTGCTGGGGCTTCTTCTTGCCGGTATATCAGGCCTCATGGTCTATATTTCAGTAGACGAGCTTCTCCCTGTTTCTCAGTCATACGGGTATATACACATTCCTATCCTATCCTTCTTTGGGGGCATGGCAGTGATGTTTTTGAGCATGATCTTCATATAAGGCGTGGTTTTGGAAATTTCACCATCAAAGCCATTTTCTTGCCCTTGCAGCAAGCCGTTGTTGGGTCATGCTGATTCCCTTGATGGCAAAATCAAGGCAGGGCCCCATAGGGGGCGCTGGCATAGATGCTTTCCTTTTTTAGTCCCTAAAATATCTCTTCCCGTTCCAATGCCTGGGCACAAACTGCTGTAATTTTCCTGGAATAGGTTTTTTCATCACAGCTGCCCCAAAAGGGTATAGGCCTCTGGTGACCGATAAAAGCACGGGTATGTCTGAAATGGAGAGCTCTCCATTTCAGACAATCTCAGAGTTGTTTAAAAGCTCCTCTATTTTTTTCAAGCGCCGACCCCAAGTCAAAAACTATTAATTGAAAATTGCTGCGAAACTTTTTCTCAATTTGATTGTTTTTTTGCTGTTTGGCAAAAAATTGAATGATCTTGTGTTTGAGTATTGCTTTGGGTCTGGACACATTATCCCGAATCGGTTTCAAGCAATGTCTTCTGGAATTTTTCCTCCAGGCCCAAACACCGGTTCCAGGGACATGGCTCTGTATTAAATGATATGGGCATGGAAATTGGTCTGTTTGACCAGGTCCGACTTAAACCCTCTATTGAAAAGTGCAGCTTATCTTCCGCAATAGGGAAATGAATATTTAAAATCGCCCAATGCCCGCCAGAACAGCAGGAACAGCTATAAAAAAGGGGCGAAACCCGGGATGGATAACAACAATCATGGTTTGTCCAAATTTTCATTTAGCCCTTTGTCTGCAGCCATGCAGGCTATGCCGGCCGGTTCCGGTCTAGAGATTTCTTTCTTTAGGCACATATGGTAAAAAACGTTACACCCTGCTTGAAAATTTTTAGCATCCTGTCTTGTAAAACCCGTATGGTGCTGCATTGTGTAAACAGATACATACAGTATGCCTACCTTGTTATATCCAAAACCCTAAGCAGCCTGTAACGGTTATGCCTCTGAAGCAGGATACAAGGCATATTGGCCAAAAAAAGGTAGGCACACACAGCCAGCGCCGACCACCAGGGATTCCACAGAAAAAAGACAAAAAAGGGAACCATCTGCAGCCAATGGGTAAGCTCTGCCCTGCATGTCTCCAGCATAAATGTAGAAAGGTACTGTCTGCTGTCTCCGGTCAGTGCTCTTTTTTGAAAACCGGACCGGAATAGCCTTGCCCCGTCGGGGATATATGTTTTCCATTTCTTGACTTTGAGCTTATGTGTATAGAATCGGGGATTTTTTTCAAAATCCCTGATCCGGAACAGAAAATGCTGGGGACTGAACCACTGCAGAGGGATTCTGTTTAAGGCCAGGGAAATGCCCAAATGGATAGTCAGGATGACCAAAACATTTAAAACGATCAGCCAGAACCGGGAGACTTCAAACACGGTTGCCCTTTCTATTTGAGGTTTACTTTCCTTCCTTTCCAGCTTACCTTTTTCTTCAGCAGGGACATGGCCATCGAATAGAAAAATACCACAAAGAAAAAAAGAAGG
>PWYO01000156.1 GCA_003567835.1 Actinomycetota bacterium
TCCAATAGATTGGGCTTTAAGATGATCTTCTCAATGGTTTCCAGCTTTTGATCCCAACCAAGCAGGTCCAAAAGCTTTGCCACCGATTCTTGATACCCCTTATAATCTACTTGAAACATAACCAATACCCCATATTCTTATCATGCTGATTATTGCATTATATGATAAAAAATAAAAAGAAAAAAATGCTGGAAAACCATATAATAATCCTTTATTTGTATTCATTTACTATATGTGGTAGACTGTCCGCTGGAAAAGACTATATATAGGGGTTACCCTATTCAGAAAGGAAAACAATGAGCGGAATAGCAGGGATTATCAAGCAAGAAAACAAGAAGCCTGAAAATGAACAGGTGGAGCAGATGCTGGACAAGATTGCCCATCGTGGCTTAAAAGAAGGCAATATCAAACAAAAAGATGGAAACAGCCTGGGCATGATTACCAATACCATCCCCAGCACCAGCCCGGATGCCCTGCTGGACGGCAAAATCTATAATATAGATGCGCTGATGGCCAAATACGGGCTTTCTGCCCCTGCCCATGCTGCAGACTGCTCGAAAATGGAAATGCTGGTAAAAAATGCAGGCGCACAGGTTATAAGAGAATTCCGGGGTGCATTCTCTCTTTTGGCCTGGGACAGGGATAAGAATTCTTACCTTGCCCGGGATATGATCGGGGTCAAACCGTTATACTATATTAAAAGCGGCAACCGGATGGTTTTCGCTTCAGAGATCAAATCCCTGATATCCTTTAAGGGAGAAATTGAAGAATTTCCCCCTGGCCATATGATGAAAAATATGGATACGCCTTTTCAATACCGGGGAATCGAACTAGGCAATTATGATTTTATGGAGGATGCCCAAACGGAAGAAATTGTATCCATCTTGGAAAAAAAGCTTTTGGATGCAGTGGAAAAAAGGATCCCGCCCCATGCTAAGCGCATCGGGGTATGGCTCAGCGGCGGGGTAGATTCCAGCCTGGTTGCAGCCCTGGTCCGCCATTTTACTGACCAGCTTTATACTTTTTCGGTGGGCTTTGAGGGCTCTCCAGACCTTGAGGCTTCCAAAGTGGTGGCCAAAGCACTGCAGACCAAACATATCCAGCATTGCCTGGACCTTAATGAATTGTATCAAACCATACCTGAAGTGATATACCATTTGGAATCCTTTGATGCTCCGCTGGTACGAAGTTCTCTGGGCAATATGATCGCCTCCAAAATCTCTTCGGAAGCCGATGTTGTTTTTTCAGGCGAGGGCGGAGATGAGGTTTTTGCAGGCTATAATTACTTTTTTGATTTTGATTCAGCAGAGATGATACAGAAAGAACTTGTCAAAGCCATCAACAGCCTGCATAATACAGCCCTGCAACGGGTGGATCGGCTGGCCAATGCCAATAGTGTGCTGATTCGCCTGCCTATGCTTGATGAAAAACTCATAGATTTCGCCATGACCATCCCAACCCATCAAAAGATTCGAAAAGCCGAAAACCAATCAAAATATATACTGAGGAAAGTTGCAGAAAAGTACCTGCCCCATGAAATCGCCTGGAGAGGCAAAGAAAAATTTTGGGAAGGTTCCGGAATTCAAGACACGCTTACCAAAAAAATTGAAGCAAATATAGCCGACAGCGATTTTCAAGTACATAAAAAACTGGACAGCGGTTTTGAGCTGCGCAACAAGGAAGAAATGTATTTTTATCAGGTATTTAAAAAATTCTTTGGAAACCTGCATATCGAAAACCTGCTTACATTTACTGCAGACTTTAACTAGGCCGGGCAGCTTTTGCAATCATTTTAAGGTTTTCAAGCGGGGTCCTGAGCGGCACCGCACATTCAGGCCCGATCATATCAACTCCGCAATCTATAGCATAACCCACTTTTTTTGCTACATCTTCGGGGCTTCCAAAAAGAAGCGTAGACGGGTTGTTTATATTGCCGATAAGTGCGATTCTTCCCTGGGCCAATTCTACAGCCTTACAGGCATCCACTTTTGATTCAAAATGGAAAGCGCCAACATTGGTTTCACAGATATATGCAATCCGATCAGCAGTATCACCGCATATATGCAGGATGGTAGGAACTTCAATGTTTTTGGCCAATTTGCTGTGTATGGGTATCAAAAAATCACGGTAAGCATCCGGACTGCAAAGATCCCGAGTGGCATGATCGGCTATGGTGATCACATCCGCACCTGCCTTGACCTGTGCTTCTGCGAACCACAAGGTGATATCGGTTAACTTTTCCAATATGTCTTTGACTTCCCGGGGATGGGTGATGGTCTTGATAAGAAAATCCTCTACCCCAAAAAAATGGTAACTCAGCGTCCAGGGACCAAATACCTTCCCTGCAACCAGCACATCCGGATATTTCTGTTTAAGCATGGCAATACATGCAAGCACTGCTTTTACAGCATGGTTATTGAGAAAGCTCCGATCAAAATGGATGTCATCATATCCCTTCCAAAGCTTTTTGGTGATGGTAGGCATCTTGTCCAATGCCCCCCAGTCTACCTGGCAGCCTACAGCATAAGATTCAATGACCACCGAAAACAGAGGCATGACTGCATCATAGCCTAAAATCTCATAACTGGCCCGGGCAAGCTCATACATTTTTTTTGCATCGGTGTGCGCCTGAGGAAAAAAAGAATGCATCATTTCCATTTGATCAACGGTTACCGAAGATACTGGATTGAAAACCGCTTTCCTCTGGGCCTTCTTTTTATTCATCAGCGCAAGCGCTGTTTCCCTTGGGGTCATATCATTTCATTCCTTCTATTCTGACCATTCAATCATACTAAAAAAACAAAAAATGTACCACTGCTGTTTGCCTGCAGCTATGCATACATATATGCTTGAATGGTCGCTAAACTTTTTTGTCCTTTGCGGCCAAGCCTATTCCCTTGATATGGCCCATGGGGGCCATGCCTGGATGCCTCCGGCATGGCCTTGGATTTTTTTAGTAAATTATGAAAATCCTATATTGCTTTTTCTGTGTTTTTGGTGTATTTTGATTCTGGTATTAGCAGTCTTGCCATTAGAGTGCTAATTTCTCATTGTGTTTTTGTGTAAATAAGGAGGTAACATGAACTACAAACCACTTGGAGACAGGCTGCTGCTGAAGGTAAAGAAAGCCGAAGAGAAGACCAAAAGCGGCATTGTGCTCCCCGACTCAGCCAAAGAGAAACCCCAGGA
>PWYO01000119.1 GCA_003567835.1 Actinomycetota bacterium
ACGTGCATTTTTCTGAAAAAGGATTGGATGCCTTAGCAAGTCTATGGCTTGCAGCCATAAAGGAATATCATTGAGCTGCATGATACAAGAATATTTTGGTGTTTTCAAATAGAGATCAATCGGGGTAGATATAGGATGACCTTCTCTTGCCGTGCCTGAATATGATGGCCCCGGCTATGAAAGAATGCCATTTGGCATAAACGCTTTTTCTCTCAATCCGTATACCCAACTTTTACTTTCTGTGCTTGCCCATGAATCCTTTGGCATGCCCTGGTTATTTTTGCTGCATATCGTTTCCTTTCCCCTCTCCGGCTCTGAAAAGCAATGGGTCATTCATTTTTCTACAAATGCCACACTGCATCCTTGCCATCCGCATAAGGCGGAAAATCGATGCAGGTGGCCGATGATCCCCTGGCTATAGGTTCAAAAGCTACAGGGCCTGAAGTCTTTGTCTGCCTATGCCCAATAGTGTCTACCATGCTATCCTGCTGCCGCCAAAGTATGCTGCTATTGTATGAAATATTCAGGTAAAAATTCGCAAAAAATGGTAAAATAATAGAGAAGCTTAAAAGAAAGCCTACCCTCTATTCCCATAGGGTGTTTGCCCTGATCGGTAAAATGAGCGCTGTTATGGGGGATTTTCGTCAACTACAGCCGGAATCAATCGAAAAAAAGTTTTTCGCCTGTGTAAACAGAAACAATAAAGGAAAATATGAAAAAATATAATCAAAAATATCTGATGATCAAAGTTGGTGCCATCCTGCTTGTGCTTGGCCTTATGCTTATGGGTGTTGCCTGCAGCCAGGATACAGACGTCAGCGAATCCGAATATCTGCCTCCAACCAACCTTCATATTGCAGGTTTTTCTGGAACCGGAGCAAATCGAGCGGTTGCGCTGGCCTGGGATGCACCGGATACAGCCTATGAGGTTGTCCAGTATGCGGTTTATAAAATGGATGCGGGTGCAGATGAGGACATCATGTTTGAAAATGCCATAGAAGTGGGAAGAACGGCAGACACCAATTATGAGAAGATACTGGGGAACAAAGATTACCATTTATATGTGGTGGCCATATACCCTGGTGATGCTCAAAGCGGGCCCGGCAATGTTGTCCGTACCGCAATGGATATGGCAGATGCATCAGGACCTGTTTCTGGGGCAGGGGATGATACAGATACTGAGCCTGCAGAAGAAACGAACAATGATACAGATTTAGAGACCCGAAAAGATAATGGCTTGGATATTGGGTTGGAGTCTTTTTGCCAGGATGCGCTTGGGTTTTGCTATAATCCCTATTATCCGGTGGCTCTGGGTGCTGCACGTACCTATCAGGTTACCGGCGCATCCTCTCCTGTGACCAATACCATTACGGATCTCAGTGAAGATGGCTTTACTGAAACCTGGGTTAGCCCTGATTCTACGATCATGCAGAAATGGGAATGCCTCCCTGAGGGTCTTGTGAATATGAGCAGTGCTTTTGATGAGGAAACCCTGGCTGCGGTTACCGATGAAATCAGGGTTGTCGGAGATGCAACGGTAGAGGGCATATCCATTCCAGTCCCATTAAATATCGGGGATAGCTGGGAACAGACAAGTTCCGGGGCCATTTCACCAGATGATGATGATGCCAAGCTCATATTTACCACCACAGTCAGCCGTACTGCTGTAGGCATGGAAACGGTGACCGTTCCCGCAGGAACTTTTGAAGCAATAAGAGTGGACAGCATCGTAGTAATGGATTCCATCCTTGATACACCTGAGGGAACCTTACCATTTCTTACCAGCACTTCGGCAGGCAGCCTCTGGCTTGCTGAGGGTATCGGCGCGGTGAAGATAACCTCAGGCATAGTCGCAGAAGGAAAAGAGATCAAACCAGGAAAAGAGCTGCCCATATGGTTTGAAGCCACTATAACCCATGAGCTGATTGCCTATGAGCTGCCTGATAAGGATTAAAGGATGAAGCAATCGGCTACTCTGCAGAGTATGGCAATTAGCTCATTGCCATACGAATCCATCATCGATTCTTGTATATGCGCTCTGCATTCCCTGCTCCAAGGTTTTTTGTAAAACCCCATTGGGGATAGGGAGCTATACAGGGCAGGTCTTGCCTTTTTTAAACCCTATTTAGAGGCTTGCTGTTTCATATTTTTAGAGCTTAGGGGCAGCGCCGATAGGCGGGGCTTATATGCATATTTAACGGGCAAGATCGAACAGGATATGTGCCCGGCAGAAGCGATGATCAAGAGTATCTGGCCATGTGCAGGGAGGATTAAAAAAGAAAGAAGGAGGAATTAGGATAGGCGTTGGCTGAGACCAGCTTTTCAGCAGAGATTGTATGAGGCTATGGGATGGGAGAGGACGGCTACCCAAAAAAAGAGTCGCCTCCTACTCGATTAGAATTGGTTCCTATTCATCTTGAAATCCGTCACCATCTTATTCATGCCGGGCAAACCATAATGTTTGCAGCCACTGGACTCTAATTCCAAGGCCGCATATCCCAGAATGTAAAAGTATGCCCCGACACATGCGATTTTCAGCCTAAAAGAGATTATAGGATGCAAGGAAAAGATTGTTCATATGGGCAATGGTTTAATGGATTGGAAACGTGGATCTATTCCAATCGTAAGATTTCTCAGCAATACCAGTTTCAGTATTGTGCACTTATTGCAAACCGGCCTTTTCTTATTGCCATTAAGACAATATAATCTTATTCTGCATATCCATGAAACAATATCTAAATTTGTAATAGTAGGGGTACAGATTATTCCAAGATAACTCCTTGTTGGTGTTGAATTGATGCATGATGCCCCAGACAAAAGTCAAACTATAAAAAAATCGACATAATATGGGATAAAAATATAGAAATTTGACACAAAACCAACTATATTATAATGTTATTCTACTAATAAAGAAAAATTATTATTATAAAAATTTAAAAAAGGAACAAATGGTCAAAAAAATCCCAATAATATCAAAAAAATTCCTAATCATTTTATTCAGTGTAGTATTGACCGTTTCCATGCTCATGGTTGTCTCACCAGGCAGGGTTTATGCTGAAGATGATTCCGGTGCCGACCTGGCAATGGAGGCAGACCCAATTACTGCAGGGGATGCTGCACAGGTTAACATCACCAATGCAAAAGATGCTGACGGGGA
>PWYO01000279.1 GCA_003567835.1 Actinomycetota bacterium
AGGCAATATGACCAAACCGGCCGTCTCAAAAATATTGGGTAATGCCTGTAAAAGCGCTGGTCGGCCAAGGTTTTCAGAAACATGAAAACAGGTATTGATCATTGGACTGCCAGAATCATAACCACCACAGCCGTCAGCAAATCAAAAAAGCCAAATTTTTTGCCAGAACCTTTGTTTGGTTTTGATTGGCTTTAGGTATATGTCTTGAGTGTCCCGGCAATCCCGCAATCTCTAGGTTTGATGCTGAAAGCAAAAGTTTAGCAGTCTTTTGCATACCATATATTTTCTGAATAAATCCTTATGATCCCGACCGCCCAAATTGATGATACCGTACAGATAGCTGTCCATATCCTGCATGAAACTGGAAAGCTTTTGGCCTGGACGGCCGTACACCTCCACCCTTGCATCAGGAAATAATGTTTTTATCATTTCTATTTCTTGCAGCCCAGGCAGCCCAGAGACAAGCCGGTCCTTAAAGGTCCTCAATACGAAACTGGATGCAGCATTGTAGTCTCCACCAGGAAACTTCTCTGGCTTTTTGCCTAGAGCAAGGTCCAGCTGCAGTTGATAGGTATTGACCCCGTTTACTTTTTCCATCAAGTCTGCAAATTGGGAACACATACGGGGATTGATCTCAATGATTTTGATTTGTCTGCTGGAAGGGTGGTAAAAAAACTCAATATTGCAAATGCCATGATCAAAACCAATATGCTTTAATACCTTTTTGGCAATCGCTGCCATTTTCCCTAAAATCTCCGGTTTTATTCGGGAGGGATAGTCGAAACGCTTAAAACTGATGCTTCGGGGATACATCACCGAATCAGTAACCCCGATTATTTGGAAAACCCCATGATGCACATAGGCCTCCAGGGTCACCTGCTGCCCCTGGAGCAATTGTTCGGCAATCAAAAAGTTGCCGCTATAGTCCAATGGGGCATATGACTGAACCAGCATATTAAACGGCTGCACAAATTGGCTAAGATGCACCTTGCATGCATCCAGAAAGTGAAAGTACTGCGCACGGCTGTTGATTCTTTTTGCCATGATGGAAAAAAATGATTTAACCGGTTTTATGAAAAAAGGCAGATCCATAGGCAGCTTAACTGCCGGTTGAAAAGGATCTATAAGCTTAAACCGGGGGACTGCCTCCGGCACAGACTCCTTTTGGGCCAATCGGGCATAGTATTTATGCTGGCATAGCAGATTTGCCTGGAGGCTCAAACCGCAGAGCCCCAGTTTTTCAGCAATAATGCTGGCAATCATGGAACCAGGGTAATCATGCGTACCTATAACTGCATGCATATTTTTCCCTTTGATCCCATGAACAACTTTTTCTATAAAGGACAAGGGATCAAACCTTTCCAGACGCTCTCTGGGATTGCTTTCAGAATAAAAGAATTGATAGGCGCCATTGAATCTGGAAAGCTCCCTATAGTCCCTCTGAGTAGGGCAGATTACCAATATATTTTTCATTTGATGCAATCATAATGCAAAAATGGGAAAAATGGTAAATTTTTTCACTTTTTTTCTTGACATGCTGCCTGGTAATTGGTATAGTTAGAATTGTCTCAGGAAAGGAGGCAACGTCTGGAAATAGCTGAAATTGTCTTCTGAAAGGAAGAAGAAAAGTAAGTTGTTTTCCATGAAGATCCTAAGAAAAGTTCTGAGGCTGGACCCCAAGATGTTTAGTAACCTAAGGGACACTAAGGTGAAGGATAACTTGGGGTTCTTTTTTTATTCCCTCTTGCCTTCTAATTGCAAAAAAAATCCAAAATAAGTACAATTATGGAAAATTAAAACAGAATGTATGAAGGGGCAGACCATGGATAATCCCAGATATGCTTTTTTTGAAGGCAAAATTGTACCCATTGAGCAAGCCAAAGTCGATATAAGAACCAACTCTTTGCAATACGGCACCGCTGTTTTTGAGGGATTGAGAAGCTACTGGAACCCGCAGGCAGAAAAAAACTATGTATTCAGAATGCAGGAGCATTATATAAGATTTGAAGAAAGCGCAAAGATTCTCATGATCAACCTCCCTTACAGCATCAAGGAACTCTCCGAAATAACCATAGAACTGTTAAAAAAAGAAGGGTATAAGGAAGATGCTTATGTCAGACCTTTTGCTTACAACAGCGGCCTGCATATCGGACCCAAACTGGTAGGCAATCCCCAGGATGTTTTTATCTACAGCATACCGCTTGGCGATTATCTGGATATCAGCAAGCCCATTGATGTCTGCACTTCTTCCTGGACCAGGATCAGCGACAACAGCATCCCTCCCAGGGCTAAAATAGCAGGTTCCTATGTGAATGCGGCCCTGCAAAAAACAGAAGCCCTGCTCAATGGCTTTGATGAAGCCATTGTGCTTACCTCAGACGGACAGCATGTCAGCGAAGGAAGTGCCATGAATATCTTTATGGTAAAAAACGGGATCCTTAGCACCCCTCCCCTGGTAGATGATATATTGGAAGGAATTACCAGAAATACCATTATTGAAATTGCCAAAGATGAACTGGATCTGGAAGTGGTTCAAAGGTCCATAGACCGTACGGAATTATATACCGCCCATGAATTATTTTTTTGCGGCACCGGGGCCCAAATTTCGCCCATCGGCACGGTGGACAAACGCAAAGTTGGTGACGGAAAACTGGGAGAAGTAACCAGGAAGCTGCAGGCGCTCTACTTTAAAATTGTGAAAAACCATGTAGAGAAGTATTCTTGCTGGTGCACAGAAGTTTAAGCCTGGCAAAAATCCCTGTATGAGCAATAGGTGCACGAAGGTCCTTTTTTGGGACCAAATTTCTGAGCATTGATATGACTGATTGCCGAGAGCAAATCATTTTTAAATTCTTCCAAGTCCTGTTTTGAAAAATTGTATTTGGAAAAAGAACCGTCTTTGAGATAAAAAAGTTGCGCATCAAACAAGCTTGAACTGCATGCAAACGCATCCGCACAAGCCAAAATGTAGCCTTTAAGCTGCTGGATATAGGTAGGGTTATCTTTGGTCGGCTTTTTTGAAAACTTATAGTCGATAATCCTGTATCTTGATCCACAATGTTGAAGCCGATCTATTTTTGAAGCGATGACATAGGGTTCAATTTTATGGTAGATCAGCTGTTCCAGCCATATTTTTTCCAAAGCACACAGATTG
>PWYO01000176.1 GCA_003567835.1 Actinomycetota bacterium
TCTAGAGATTTCTTTCTTTAGGCACATATGGTAAAAAACGTTACACCCTGCTTGAAAATTTTTAGCATCCTGTCTTGTAAACCGCTTATGTACTGCATTGTGTAAACCGATACATGCAGCATGCCTACCTTGTTATATCCAAAACCCTAAGCAGCCTGTACCGGTTGTGTCTCTGAAGCAGGATACAAGGCATATTGGCCAAAAAAAGGTAGACGCACACAGCCAGCGCCGACCACCAGGGATTCCACAGAAAAAATACAAAAAAGGGAACCATCTGCAGCCAATGGGTAAGCTCCGCTCTGCATGTCTCCAGCATAAATGTAGAAAGGTACTGTCTGCTGTCTCCGGCCAGTGCTCTTTTTTGAAAACCGGACCGGAAAAGCCGGGCCCCGTCGGGGATATATGTTTTCCATTTCTTGACCTTGAGCTTATGTGTATAGAATCGGGGATTTTTTTCAAAATCCCTGGTCCGGAACAGAAAATGCTGGGGGTTAAACCACTTTAAAGGAATTCTGTTTAAGGCCAGGGAAATGCCCAGATGGATAGTCAGGATGACCAAAACATTTAAAACAATCAGCCAGAACCGGGAGACTTCAAACACGGTTGCCCTTTCTAATTGAGGTTTACTTTCCTTCCTTTCCAGCTTACCTTTTTCTTCAGCAGGGACATGGCCATCGAATAGAAAAAGACCACAAAGAAAAAAAGAAGGTAAACTGGATAAGCCAAAGCGGCCATAATGCTGAAATTGCCGATCTTTTTGAGCATCCAAAAGATCTGGGCCCCATACATGACATATAATATGGCGCCCATATACATGCCCGGGATATGCAAATCCGTTATACTGCCTATGATAAGGGCCACCGGCTGAATGGAACCCACAATCCAAAGAATAACCATGACCAGGTTTAAGGGAAAGGTATTTCTGGCCCCCGAAGAGAATGAACGGGCAAATCCAAAAAAAAGATCTTTTATGCCTTGGGGATACATCCTGAAATTCAGGGTGCCCTTGCCCCCGAAACAAGCAAGAGGGATTCCCTTTTTGATAATTTTTTGGCCAATGGCCAGGTCTTCCAGTACCTTTCCTTTGGCCGCCCGATGGCCGTCGATGGCAAAATAATCTTTTCTGGAAATCATCATGGCCGGACCGAATGCGCCGATGGTTTTGGCTTTTTTGCCCAGCGGCGTGCAATTATTCATGGAAGCCATAAGAATTAAGTTAAAATAGGCAGAAAAATTCTCATATAGCCTTTGAATCTTGTGAAAAGGCTGGATGGATAATACCCCCTGGTGCCGGTTAAAACAGTCCATAATATTGGCTAGGCCCCCTTTTTCAAAAAATGTATCCGCATCCAAGAATAAAAAAAGGTCTCCCTGGGCTTGGCCTGCCGCTTGAAAACAAGCATAGGGTTTCCCCATCCAGCCAGCAGGTTTTTCACCAATATCGATAACTTTAGCCCCGAAGCCCTGGGCCACTTCCCGGGTTTGGTCTTGAGACCGGTCATCGGCCACGATGACTTCAAAGGGCTGCAAAGATTGTTTTTGCAAAGACTGAAAAAAGCAGACCAGGTTTTTTTCTTCATTTCTTGCAGGAACAATCACCGAGATCTTTTGCCCCTTTTTGCGAAAGGCCTCCCGGGAAGGCAGGCATAAAGGCACCTTCCACAGAAGCCAAAAAGCCAGCAGCCAGAAAATAAGTCCGATTATCAATCTTATATCTGCATATTCCATCTCTGTGATTCTTTTTCTGTCCTCAAAATGATTGCTTGACTCTTAAGAACTCCAGGCACAAGCCGAAAGGTGGGCCCCAGTTTATGCATGGAACCGGTCTATGATGTCTGCGGTCTGCTGTCCTGATAAAGTCACCATGGGCATGCCCCCTCCCGGGTTCACGCTGCCGCCCACAAAATAAAGGTTGTGGTATTTTCGGCTCTTTTTGGGGGCTTTGAATCCCAGATTCTTTTTCTTATCCGAGACCACGCCGTATATGGCCCCGCGGTTTGAGTAATACCGCTCCCTGATATCTTCGGGCGTCCACATATCTTCTACAAATGTATGCTTGCGAAGCCCTTCTAAGCCCATCCGTTCCAGCTTATCCAAAACTCTTTCTTTGAGGTCTACATAATCCTGCCGGCTGTAAGGCTTGTCCTGTATATAGGGGATGTGGGGCAATATTTTAATATTATCGCAACCTTTGGGAGCCACCTTGGGGTTGGTTCTGGAAGGGGCTACCAGATATATGGTGGGATCCTGGGGCAAAAGGTGCTTTCTAAAAACATCATCAAAATGTTTTTGAGGATTTTTGGAAAAGAAAAAATTGTGGTGGGCCAGCTGGTCAAACTGTTTTTTGACCCCCAGGTGCAGGACCAGACCTGAGCATGCTGGTTCAAATTTCTGATATTTTTTCATAAATTGGGCACTTTCGCCAGTGAGCTGGTTATAGGCAGGGATTACCTCCATATTGCTCACAAATATGTCTCCATCAATGACCTTGCCTTGATGGTTGACCGCAGAAATGATGGTATCCCCCTGCTTGTTTAAAGTTTTAATCTCACTTTTTACATTGACCTGGATGCCCAGCTCATCTGCCAGCCTGGCTAGTGCTTTGGCTAAATGATACATGCCCCCTTGCACATACCATAGACCCAAATGAAACTGTCCGTATTGCATCATATTTAAAACCGCAGGCGCCTGGTAAGCAGAAGAACCTACGTATTTGATAAAAAACTCTATAGCATGCATCAGGTTGGGTTTTTTGATATACCGGGCAACCCCTTGGTGGACAGTAGAAAAAAGATCGAAACCGGTGAGGCTGGTCTTAATCCCGTAAGCCTTGACGGTTTCCCAGAACGTATCCACACCCTTTTCAAAATAGCCTCCCTGCACCAGGTCATAGAGTTTCTTGCTGTATTGAAGAAAATCCTTCAGCTGGCTGATATCCTCCCCGTTGAGGGAAGGATTGGCCGCCTCCATCCGGTCTACATCCCTTAACAGATCAATGCGCTGTCCGTCTTCAAAAAAGCAGCGCCAGTGGACCGCCGGCTCCACAATCTTCATATAATGGTCCATATCTTTGCCGGCCATGTCAAAAAGATTTTTAAAAATATAGGGAAATGTATAGATGGAAGGGCCCAGATCAAATGAAAA
>PWYO01000054.1 GCA_003567835.1 Actinomycetota bacterium
AAACCTGAATACGGTTTTTTCCTGTCACAATCTCTACCCCGTCTGCGGCCTTAAAAAAACCATCGCTTTGCGCTTTGATCGAATCCGCTTTCACGATTCCATTGACTTTGACCTCCAGGCGGTTACCAGGTTCGCTATAACCTTCAATAAAAATCAACTGGTGTTCTGTCTGTCCATCGACCTGTTCATTCTGTCGGTGAGAGGTTATCACCGGCGGGCTTACCACCCCTTCCAGCAAATCCAAAAGCCGGTCTCTGTCCAAGGAAGCAGGATTATTCTCAGCATGTGCAGGTACCAGCGGCCTGGACCCTGCAGGCTGGCCGCAACCCATAACCAGCACCACACCTAAAAAGAGTGCCCATACAATCAGTTTCGTCATGTTTATATGTTTCATAATGATTCAAATAAATTATAATAAATCAATATATAATATTATATACAACATTATATATTATATAAATGTTTTTTCAAAAACTATTTTCCAGGCATTCCCCTCTTCCATAAGGTACAAATACTTCTTGTAACGGTTTTGTGTTCCATCGGCATACATGGTATCAAATTCTACCACAACCCTGCTCATATTGTCTTCATAACCCAAATATACTGTGCTTTGGATCTCGATCTGCTCGACATCTTCTAAAAGATGCAAAAATTCTTCCATATATTTCTGCCTGCTGATGTTGTTTTTGTCCCTGGTGAGCATAAGATTGTCGTATATGTAGCCCGGATCTTTGCCTTCCATGGCCTGCAGAAAGTCAATGGCTGCTTTTTCAGGCCCGGTCTTAAAAAAATACCCAATATCCAGCTTTTGGTCATAGCTCCTGCACCCTGCAGCAAACAGCAGCAGCAAACAACATAAGCATACAATGATTTTTTTTGCCACTTTACAAGCCCCACACCCCTTTTATATGGGCAATTTGGGATTCCTTTCTGTCTATAGAGCCCGTTTCCAAGATGTTTTCAATGTCTTGTTTATGCTTTTGGGCATAATCTGGCCCTCCCAGCACCGTGTTTCGGGCACATTCCCCCAATACTTCTATTTGATATCCCCCTTCAAGCACAATCCCCATTCTACCTCGACAAAACCTGTGGCTCAAATGGCTAATCAGATACATGATCTTTTTATATGATTGGGCGCAAAGACCCAGAGAGGAAAGCGGATCCAGGTGGTGGGAATCATAGCCTGCGCTCACCAAAATGAGCTGGGGCCCAAACCCTTCCATTAAAGGCAGCACCAGCTGTGCAAATGCAGCGAAATAGCTTTCCTCGCCGGTTCCTGCGGCCAAGGGAATGTTTAGGGTATATCCTTTACCCTTTCCCTGGCCCCGCTGGTCATAGGAACCTGTACCGGGATAATGGGGATACTGGTGAAAGGATATGTAGAAAAGCCGATCAGAACCATAAAATAGGTCCTGGGTACCATTGCCGTGATGGGCATCAAAATCGATCACCGCAATCCTGTCCAAACCATGCGCCTGGAAAGCATAGGCCGCGGCAACCGCCACATTATTGAATATGCAGAAACCGCTTCCGGTTTCCCTGAATGCATGATGGCCCGGCGGACGCACCAAAGCAAAAAAACTGCTGGGTCCCTGTTCGGCAAAAATAAGGTCAATGCCTTTGGCTGCCCCGGACACCGCCAGCACAGCACTGGGATACGTATATTTTGAGACTACGGTATCCCCGTCAAGGTAGGTATGTCCCCCTTTTTCAGAATAGGCTTTGATTTTTTTTACATATGCTTGGCTGTGCACCAGTCCGGGCAGCCCAGGGTTGGCTTGGCCGGGGCCGGTAAAACATAAGCTAGTTGATTTTTGCCAGTCCTTTAATGCACCGACAATGGGGGGCAGCCTGCCGCTGTTCTCAGGATGCATCATCCCTGTGTCATGTTTTAGAAATAGTTGGTCGTAGATAATATACATGCTAACTTCTTATAAACGCTATAATGGCATCTGCTATGCATTCGCTTACCTTTAACTGGACACTGGACTGTTTCAATTGTTCCCGCTGGCAGGTATTGGATATAAATGCCGGCTCTACCAATACCGAGGTGGTCTCTGTTTCCTTTAATATGCTGTAGCTTACCCCGTGGACTCTGCAGTCATCCAGGTTCATCTTATCAATGATCTGGTCCTGAATGAGGTTTGCTAATTTTTTTCCGTCTACAGAATAGGATTTCAGGCCCTTAAAATAGTAGCAGCTGCTTCCGCTGGCTTCTCCGTCCTTGGAGTACCCCAGGCTTATGCTTACCAATATGTCCGATTCGCTCCGGTTTGCACAGCTTATGCGGTCTTCAAGAAACAGGCTCTGGTTTTCATCATCGCTTACGGTAAGCTGGGCTTTTATGCCATTCTTTTCCAAAAAATTTTTACAGTATTGGGCAATCCTTTTACAGATGTATATTTTTTCCTGATAATAATCATGCGGCTGCTCATCGCTGATATCATGCCCATAGTCTACCATGACGGTCACAGCCCCCTGCTCTTTTCTTTGCTCATATTGGCTGTTTAGGGGGAAATTGGAGGTCTTTCTTGCTTCGATAATCCTTTTTAAGCTTAAAAGGCTCTTAATGGTATTGTCCCCCACAATCCCGTCACCGGGAAGACCCATATTTTTCTGAAACTCGATTACTGCGTCATGGGTATTGGAACAGAAAATGCCATTCTCTTTGAATGCATAAAACCCCAGGGTTTTGAGCCAGTACTGCAGAATCCTTACATCATCGCCCCGAAACGGAGGGTGTTTTAGATAAAGCATCCGGTCTCCGATACTGTATCCTGCATCTACCAGTTCCTGCCATGTTTGGCTGTCTACGGTCCCTGTTGCATCAAGGCCCCTTCTCTGCTGAAACTTTTTTACCGCACCTTCTGTTTTGGGACCAAATATGCCGTCAATATCCGGACTTCCCAGGTCATAGCCCAGCTGCTTGAGTCTGCTCTGTAAATCAACAACCTTTCCCTGCCCATTATTTTTTTTTAGGATATCCAAAACGGTTTCCCTGCCTTTGAAAGTAATTCGAAATATTATATTCAAACATCAATGGTTTACAATTCCATAACAACAGGTATTGCTTAAATAAGGCCTCTGAGATGTTTATCGATGGAAGTGGCAGCCACCGCTCCGTCT
>PWYO01000144.1 GCA_003567835.1 Actinomycetota bacterium
ATACCGGATATGATGTCTTCCAATATCACCTACCGCTTCCAGGTCAAGGTGCGCAATACCGGCGCGCTTACCTGGAGAAGAAACGGCAGCCAGGAAGGCTTCTTTTTGGGGTATCACTGGATTGATTTTAATTCCCGGCGGATGGTGGTCTTTGACGGGGAGCGGACCTTTTTGCCGGTTGAAGAGCTGGAGCCGGGGGAGGAAGCGGTTTTCGAGCTGGCGGTTACGGCCCCTTCAGAGCCGGGACAGTATGTGCTTCAGCTGGATATGGTTCAGGAAAATGTGACCTGGTTTTCTTATCAGGGGGTGCCCACCTATGAGAAGCTGGTTTCTGTGGATATGGATTATGCGGCCCTTTATGATGATTTTGGTACCACCCCCAATTATATGAAGCCGGGAGAGAAATGCCCGGTGACCATATGGGTGAAAAACACGGGCTCCATTGTCTGGAAAAACATTGCTGAACTGGAAATCAATCTGGGCTATCATTGGCTGGACCGGGATACCCGCCAGCCGGTGGTCTGGGATGACGGGCGGAGGATGCATATACAGAACCTGGAGCCGGGCGAAGAGCTTACCCGGGATATTCATGTCTTTGCTCCTGAGGAGCCGGGAAGATACATCCTGCAGTATGACCTGGTCCATGAGCGGGTTACCTGGTTTTCTGAAGCAGGGGTGATGCCCCTGGAAGTCAATGTGGATGTTGCTGAGACCATTGACAGAGAAATTGCCTCCCAGACCAAGGTATTTATTGCCAACGGCAACGGGATATCGGGCTCAGCCAGCCGGGTAGGCCGTTTTTTTCGGGCCCGTGGGTTTGAAGTTGATGGTATGGCCAATGCTGACAGTTTCAATTATGAAAAAACTGTTATATATTATACGCAGGAACACAAGGGCAAAGCAGACCAGATTGCCCTGTTTTTTGAAAGTTTTGAAAAAGAGCAGATTGATGCCCAAATGTTTGAAGCCATGTTTGAAAGCGAAGCCCATGTGGGCATCGCGGTAGGCGCAGATTATTTGGATAATATCAGGTAAGCAGCATGAATTTTTCAAAAATTAAAAATATAGCCATTCAGGTTGTTTTCGATATATTGGTATTTTTCTCCGCATTTACCCTTTCCTTTTATTTAAGGGGCCAGATCACTTTGGCCGGGCTGGAGACCCTGCCCCAGGAATACTTAACCTATGTGGTGGAATACACCCTGATTATTATTGCTGTAAAGGTGATCATATTTGCTATTTTCGGGATGTACAGGAAAATATGGAAGTATGCCAGTTTCCGGGAGTTTATCACCATCATAGAATGCCTGGCCTTGAGTGCGGCGATCATGATTTTTGTATTTTATATACTGGAGGCCCCCTATTTTCCCAAGAGCATACTGATCATCGACTTTCTTTTGACCTTGGCCATGGTGGCCACTTCCCGGTATTCAGCCAGGCTGTTTAATGAGCTGAAGTTCGGAAGCATCTATACCCGGGAAAGAAGGGCCTTGATTATCGGGGCAGGAGATGCCGGGGAAATGATTGCCAGGGAAATGATCCGGCAGAAAAATACCCAGTATAAGCCGGTGGGTTTTTTGGATGATGATAAGCAGAAGCTGGGCCAGCAGATACACGGCATCAAGGTGGTGGGCAAGGTATCAGAGATCAAGAAGTTCATCAAAAAGCTTGCCGTAGATGAGGTGATCATCGCCATGCCTTCTGCTTCCGGTGAAGTGAGAAAAGACATTGCCTTTAAGGCCCGCGAAGAGGGTGTGGTGTGCAAAACCCTTCCCAGCCTCTACGAGATCATCGATGGAAGGGCCCACCTGTACCAGGTCAGGGATATACAGATAGAAGATATATTGGGCCGTAAGCCGGTCAAGATTGAGTACTCCAAGATTATCTCCGAGTTTGAAGGAAAAAACATCCTTATCACCGGGGCCGGGGGATCCATAGGTTCGGAAATCTGCAGGCAGATTATTCGGTTTAAGCCGGCCAAGCTGATTATGGTGGACAATTCTGAGAATAATATTTTCATGATTGAGCAGGAACTGACCCTGGCCCACAACTTTATTTCCAGCATCCCGGTGGTGGCAGATATAAGGGACAGGACCAGCATCAAGGGCGTGTTTAAAAAATATAAGCCGGATTATGTTTTTCATGCGGCTGCCTACAAGCATGTCCCCTTGATGCAGCTTAATCCGGAGGCAGCCCTGCAGAATAATTTTGTGGGCACCAAGGCGCTGGCCAAGCTTTGTGCAGATTCTGGCGTGAAAAAGTTTGTGATGCTGTCTACCGACAAGGCGGTAAAACCCAATAGCGTGATGGGGCTTTCCAAAGCCCTGGCCGAAAAATACCTGCAGTCTCTTTCCAAAGAAAAGAATACCTCCTATGTGATTGTCCGGTTTGGGAATGTGCTGGGCAGCAAGGGCAGCGTGGTGCCCATCTTTAAGGAGCAGATTGAAAAGGGCGGTCCGGTGGTGGTTACCCATCCCCAGATGAAACGCTTTTTTATGACCATTTCCGAGGCTTCCCAGCTGGTGATACAGGCTTGTGTGATGGGAAAAGGCGGAGAAATCTTTGTGCTGGATATGGGTGAGCCCATCAATATACTGGAGCTGGCCAGGAATATGATCCGGCTGTATGGGCTGGTGCCCGATAAGGATATTACCATCAGCTATTCAGGGGTCAGGCGGGGCGAGAAACTCAATGAGGAACTGGTTTGTGAGGAGGAGCAGCTGGTGCCCACCGATTTTTCTTCCATCTTTAAGGCCCACCGAAACGGGAAGCTTAACAAGGAAGAGGTCTTAAATCTGCTGTTTAATATAGAAAAAGAAATCACCCTTTATGATTATAAGCACCTTTTTAAAGACTTAAAAAAGGTTATTCCCAATTTTGATGAAAAAAAGATTTGGTCCAAACATTAGGATGGCATACAGGTATATCAAACGCTTTTTGGATATCCTCTTTTCAATCATTTTTTTTATATTGTTTATCCCCTTGTGGGTGGTGATCCCCCTGGCCATTGCCATTGATTCTCCGGGAAGAGTCATCTTTACCCAGAAAAGGGTGGGCATTGACAGCACCTTTTTTACCATTTACAAATTCAGGACCATGAAAGAAGGAACCCCGGATAT
>PWYO01000086.1 GCA_003567835.1 Actinomycetota bacterium
GGCCAGGGCAGCTGGGTGAACAGGGCGATCTGCCCCCCGGCTCTACCCCAAAGCCCCAGGCCAATGATAAAGGCAACCGAAAAGGCCATAGCTGTCAGCTGAAAGGGCGGTATCGCCCCGCTTAAGGCGGTGAGTAGCGCCAGGGTGGCCCACATCAGCACTGCCGTAAACCCAATCCCTGTGGCTCGCCGCGAATCCAGTGTCATGGTAGTCCAGTTGTCAGGCTAAACTGTTGCAGAGGTAAGTTGTTCTCAAGTTGTTCTAATTGTGCTCCCGAGGCTGTGAACCTGGCTATGGCTGACTCCCCATCCTACTTCACCCCCGAGGAACTTCAGCGTTGGCAGTTTGGCTTGGCCCAGGCTAACCTCAACAACATTCTCTGCCACTGTCGCCAGTGTGATGCCACCTGGGTAGCCTCCAGCGAGGTTCCCTGTGGTTGTGGCAGCACCCGAGTCGAATATATTCCTTGCTGGCAATTCCCCGACGACTAATAACGCTGATGGATTGGTTACTTACCCCGCTCAACTACGAATTTATGCGCCAGGCCCTATGGGCTAGCCTGCTGGTGGGCATTCTCTGCCCCGTTGTCGGCACCTATTTGATTGTGCAGCGCATGGCGATGCTGGGGGATGTGGTGGCCCATGGGGTGCTGCCGGGCCTGGCGATCGCCAGCTTTCTCAACCTACCCATCCTGGCAGGGGCGTTTACCATGGGGCTGTTTAGCACCTTTGTGATCGCCTGGATTCGCACCCAGTCGCGGATTAAGGTGGACACGGCCATGGCGATTACCTTTTCCACCTTTTTCTCTCTGGGCATTACCCTACTGACGATATTTCGTAGTCGAGTCCCCTTAGAGCAGCTCCTGTTTGGTGACATCCTCAGCATCCGCTCTAGCGATGTACAGCAAATCGCTCTAATTATGGCTTTGGTGCTAGTAGGCGTAGTCCTGTTCTATAAAGAGCTGCTGTTTTTCACCTTCGACCCCCTCGGGGCCGAAGCCCTAGGGTTGCCCGTCACCCGCATTAACTTTGGCCTAATGGCGGCCATTACCCTGGCGATTATCGCTGGCATGAAGACGGTAGGGGTAATCTTGGTGGTGGCCCTGATGGTCGGCCCCGCCGCCACCGCCTACCTGCTGGTCAAAGAGCTGCACTGGATGATGATCCTGGGCGCGATCCTAGGGGTACTATTTGGCATGGTGGGTATGTACAGCAGCTACTATCTGGATATCCCCTCGGGACCTGCGATCGGGCTGACCGTCTTTGCAGGATTTTTGCTGGCCTTGTTGTTTAGTCCCCGGCAAGGTGTTTTAACTCGTTGCATCTACAAACGCTAAGGGACTTGGGTATTTCGCCGAAACCCTAAAATCCTAGTGTAAAAAAAGCCGGAAATTGCCTACCGCCCCCTTAACTGGTGTGCCGTCTAACATGCTCATTTGGAAAACCCAAGCCTTAGACCCGACCATTGCCAGTGTGCGTTATCGATGTATTTTCCCCGCTCGGGCTTTAGAACAAAGGGGGGTTGCATCATTTGTATATGGGAGACGATATCCGCTCCCTATGCACCAGAACCTCAAGGCAATCATCTTTGTCAAAAGCTTCACTGATGAAGATGTGCAGGCTTGTCAGGCTGCAGGCCGATTAGGTATTCCCATTATCCTAGACCTTTGCGACAATATCTTCATTGACAACTATGGCCAGGGCATTACACAAGCCTATTCGCCTAAAACCAACTTTTTGATAATGGCGCAATGGGCCACCGCCATTGTCACCACTGGCCTAGCTTTAAAGCAGGTTATTGAGCAGCATATTGAAGCTAATTGTCCAGTTTGGGTGATCCCTGACGGTTGTGAAACCCTTGCTGATGTGGAGTATGCCCTACACGTCAATATCTGGCAACGGTGGTTAACCTTGCTAAGGAACTGGCCTTACTTCTTGTTAATAGAACTCATCAGCTATGTTACTGGTATTACTCAACGCTTAGTTGATAGGGTGATCAACGAGTTGAGAAGAGTGAAGAATAAATTGCTTGATATTTTTGACATTAAACATGGCCCAGAGTCAGCCATAGATACTTGGAACCAACAATCGGATAACATCACCCAGACAAGGAATGGGGCTATAGATCTATCCCCTGTTTCTAAGCTGGCTTTTCGCGACAAATCACCGGGTTTTGCCCTTAAAGTGCCGAATATCTCAACCCATAACCTAACTAAGAGGCTAAATGAAGCCGTTGGATATTCCTATAACGGTCAGTCATTAATAACGGAAGAGAGCCAACATCAAGATAACAGTCTAATAGTTGAGAGCAATCCTGGACTAATACCCCAAAAACAAAAGGGTAGCTCTGTAAAAACGATTATTTGGTTTGGTCATCATGGCAGCCCTTATAGCCAGTCTGGCATTGTCAACATCTCAGTGTTGAGCAAGGCCATTGAGAACATCAGTCAAATAATTCCTTTGCGTCTACTAGTAGTTAGTAATAGTTATTCGAAATACCTTGATTTAATTGCCCCTTTGCCGTTTGATACAGCCTATGCAGAATGGCACCCAACGCAGATCTATCAACATATTTCAAGTAGTGATTTAGTCATCTTGCCCAACTCTAAAACTCCATTTGCTTGGTCAAAATCTGCTAATCGAGCCGTCCTTTCTCTCTCGTTAGGAGTGCCCGTGGTTGCTACCTTTATCCCAGCGATGGAGCCTTTTAGGGAATGTATGTTGTTTGACAACTGGGAAAATAACTTGCGACAATACCTTGAGAAGCCTGGACTAGTTAGGGATCATTTGCAAAAAGCTCAGGTGGTCATTAAGGCAAATTATAGTGGCGAAGCTATTGCTACACAGTGGTTTAACCTAATCCATTCAATCTATACAGAACCATGATATTTAATTTGAAAAATCCAGTCGAACGAAAGCCTAAATTACTTATTTTATTTAACTTAATCCAAGATCTTGATATTTTGCTCCCCCTGGCTGTAGCGTTTAATAATCATTCTGCTATAGATCTAGAGGTTGCTGTTATTGATCACTTTGGAAAGCAGTCTCCGCGTATTGAATATTTACTCCGGCAAGCAGGGATTCAGCCTCGATTCCTTCGTCAGTCAGCGGTAATAGCTGGTAGACAACCAGCCTTATCAGGGGTTAAGGCTGTGATAACTGCCTCTGAAAGTAACCATGCTGCTCATAAAACTGCCTATGAGTTAACGATGCGGGCAAATCAGATGCAGATTCAAACTTATACCATGCAGCATGGTTTCGAGAATATTGGTCTAACCTACTCTGATGAGGTTACACCGATAACATCGGTTAATTTTGCATCTCAAACAATTTTTATATGGGGAAGTCTAGAAACTCTGCATTTCCATATTCCAGTCCCAACTAAGGAGAAATGTATTTCTGTTGGTTGTCCTAAATATGTTAGGCCATCAGGGTCAAAGGTCTCATTTAGTCATCCTCGCAGGCAATTAGTAACTATTTTTGAGAACCTGCATTGGGAACGTTATAACGATACATACCGGTCTTGCTTTATAGCAGATATATACCAAGTTGCCCATCAGTTCCCTCACATTACTTTTCTAATTAAGCCGCACCATGCAGGTCAGTGGTTAACAGGTAACAAAAATAGTAAATTACCACGCTATCAGGGGGAACTGCCCCAGGTCGATAACCTGGTCATTGCCAATCCAACCGATCCAAAGTGGGAAAACTTTACAGCTCCAGCGTTGCTAGAAGTAGCTGACGCTGCCATTACTACACCCTCGACCGTGGCCCTAGATGCAGCTCGCCTAGGGCGCCCCGTTGCAGTTGTTGGCTATGACTTGGTTCTAGAAAAATATCATCCTTTACCCATCTTAAGGGAATCTTACGATTGGGCAGACTGGGTCAATCAGCTGACCTCTACTGAGGGTTACCATCAGCTTCAACAGATTGAACAGCAGTTCTTGCAGAAACAAATCTTACCTGGGGATGCCACATCGAGGATTTTTACTTACATAATGCAACAGATTTTGTATCCTTAAAGTCGCTGTGCCTTTCAGAAGCCTTCAGGTTGACTCTTCCTAAGATCCTGGCCAGGGAAGAATTGAATATAGATACTTTTTGAGTTGTTGGATCAAATGCTGAATATATGATTTACGTGAGGTTGACTGGGCTGTGAGTTGAGCATTTACCGCAGCTAAGTGCTTTTTCTCTATGATTAAGGCTTTGTTAGCTTGTTTTAGCTCCTGAATCTGCCGTTTCATCTCAAAGCGATTTTCTTGGAGCAAACTAATTTTTAGTTCTAATTCCTTATAGGCAGTTTCCAGGGGCAAAGTCGGGCGGTCTGGGTTAATAAACTGGTCCCAGTAAGCTTGCATAAATTGTTTGCGCGGTCCTTTGAAGTGTAGAATGAATTTACCCTCAAAGGCCGTTAGGTCCAACTCACTCTCTAAATCAGGTGAGAAGTTATATTGATCACAATCTAAAAGACGGACTTTAATATCATTTAGCTGTAAACTGCTAGGCTGCAAGTCATTAGCATCTGGGCATTGAAGGATGTCTAGCAAAGCGTACTGATCACCCCACCACTGGGTATCCTTTCCATAGGATCTCTGGTATATGTGATACAACTGCTCTAAAAAACGAAGTGCGGCTGGTTTGCCTGATGCTGGAATAAAGAAAATACCCCCATTGATGGGCATGGGCTTACCTTGGTAAACCGGGGCCGGGGTGCGAATGGTTAAGCCAATATCAAAGTCCTGTAGTAATAGCGGATCTAGTTTTGCAGTGAGGAGCATGTCTGAATCTAATAAAACAACATTAGATTCCTGATTCATAGTCCTAAGAAATTGAATCTGAGTACTTAAGCGATTTAACATGATATGGTGACTATCTATGTCATAGCGCTGCACAGAAATATCTGGCGATAGATGAGAAAAATCCGTATTTAAGTCTGACAACACTATTTTGCAACAGTCCTCATGGAGTAGAGAAGCAGAGTGAAACATTAAATTAATAATGGTCTGATAGCTGAGACTATGAGGGGAAGTCTCAATAAGATTTTCTAGGGAAATATGAAAAGTGACAAAAAATATCATGGTTTAAACTAGGGCCTATTAGCCTGGAACTGTTGTGCCTGACGTTGTTGTCACATCATTTGAATTGATAATAGCTCTATTTGTTGTATGGAGTGACTCTATTAAATTAAAGAATTTCGAATTTGATATAATTAGTGAAAAGCTGCATTGTTTTGAACTTATCTCGGAAAATATTCTGATAATTTTTAGGACTTTGTTCTAGATGATTGTGGAAATTACTGGGATCACAGAGTGGAAATCCTAGGTAATCAGAAAAACCGACACATCGATTATCAACATGGGTTAGCAATGATGGCTTGCCCTGACTTAAAAACCACAAGTGGGCATGAAGTCGACTTCCATAATGAATGAACGCTGTTTGATATAGACCAAAGCATTGCTCTACTGATTGAGGAATGAAAATCTTATAGCCTAATCTCTTAGCATAGCTTCTTAAGGCCTCTGGTGTAAAGGGTGAGCGCTTGACGGAGTTTTTCGGGAAATAGCTCTGTATCTTATTGAAGGCTGAAGTAATTAAATCTTCCTGGTTCAAGGCAACAAAATCCTGATGTAGAGATAAAATTCTCTCGGCCTCAGGGTAATGCTTGGCTACAAAACTTAGGGTTTGTGTTTCCCTCTCCCAAAAATTATCGCGCTCAGTGACAGTGACAATAATGCGGTTGGCGTTACAATCCTCTGAAATGCCTGACAGACCTCCATCACCATACATAACAGGACAACCAGTCATCAGAAACTGATCTGCCATTTCTGGAAGGTAGGTATTTAAATAGTTGATTGTTTCAGGACATCTCCAGGATGTAAAGCGCGATCGCTGATGTAATTCCTTCAATATAGTCTTAGTAAACTCTGACATGCCTTGATTCTGCCTGGGATCGCCATGAATACCAATGGCAAAAGGAATAATCGGGACTTTAATTTTTTCAAGGGTGATGAGATTAAGACCGGGAACAATAGAAAAATGATCATTAAGCTGATTAGCACCAGCTAAAATAACTGCCCGAGTTGAATTTATTTTTCCAATATCATAGTCAGTGAGTGCTTTCCTTGAGGTGAGGATGTACTCACATTTGAAGGGGTAAAGTAGTTTCTTTATTGTGGCTAGAATAAATCCATCACCAAGGTTGACAGCTTTTAGATTTTGCAGTTCTTTGGGGATTAAGTATGGAGTGAAAATGGTATAAGACATAACCCAACCGGGATCGTAAGTAAGGTCTTTTTACAACTTTAGTAGAACTTTAAGACAGGAAATAGTGGAACTTTATTTTGAATATAGACTCTTGCTAAAAGTCTACTACTTGGTCGGTTCATCTTCCATAATCCACTGTCGAGGTTGGTAGAAAGAGCATCGATCAATTCCCTCCTCTCCTATAACTTTGAATTTAAAGGACTCAACAATGTCCTGAATTCTATATAAGACACCCTCATTGGTAACATTGAATTTCATGGAATAAGCATCCATAGCTAAACCACAATAGGGCAAATACAGCTTGATGATGCTTTTGCCTGCAGGCAATGAGAAAAAATCAACGTCCTGACCACTTTTCAAGAATAAAAAAGACGCATGGGGTTTTGTTAAACTTCGGATGATTAGATTTATGCCTACGTTCTCCACCGCCATGGCTGCTTCAATTTCTGCAACAACGTAAGCTGGTTCTCCTGTGACGAGATGATCGACTAGCAAACCAGTTTCATCCTGTAAAGCAATTGAGCGAATTTGAAGCGGGGTATTGGTACTCTGTTTCTCTACGATCAGATGGCTGGTTAGCTCTGCTTGATTAGTCTTTTGAAAGACGATATCTTGCTCATAGTGGTACATCACTTCCTCCGCTGCACCATACATGACTAATCTACCCTGTGATAAGTAGGCAGCATAATCGCAGTTCGAGCGTATTGCAGACGGAGCATGGGATACTAGGATAAAAGAGACACCATTTTTGCGTAGATCGCTGAGCCGCTGGTAGCACTTAGTCCGAAAGTTGAAATCTCCAACAGCGAGAACTTCATCGATAAGCAAAATATCAGGATCAGTGTGAATTGCGCAGGCAAATCCTAAGCGAGCCTTCATCCCAGAACTATAGGTACGAACTGGAGCATCAATTGCATGCTCAATTTCTGAAAAATCAATTACTTCTTGGAACTTATGGTCAATTTCCCGCCGCGAAAGTCCCAAGATGGACATATTAATATAAACGTTTTCACGGCCAGTCAATAGAGGATTAAACCCTGCCCCGAGGGCAATTAGGGCTGCAATCCGTCCTCTAATCTTGACTTGCCCAATGTCGGGTCTCATTAATCCACTTATAATGCGTAGCAGGGTAGTTTTACCACTACCATTGACGCCTACCATACCTACTGACTGACCTTGTTTAATGGTCAAGTTAATGTCTTGCAAGGCCCAGAATTCACCGTGCCTTAGGGTTCTGCTGTGTCTTGAAAGACCAGACACCTCCTTGGCAATATCTTGCAGCCCGTAGACGTAAGAACGCTTAAGATTACGACAAAACTTCTTGGATAAATGCTTGATTTGGATGCGAAGATCGTCTTCGCTACCACTCAAATCCCCTGTGACTGGTATGGCTGGAGTTTGGGAAAGATCAATCATTGGATGGCAGGAACTATTTAAGTAATGCGTTCGACTATGAAGGGAATAGAAAGCCGATAAACTAACCACCCCAATATAAAGATAAACGGTGTCAGTAGGAGCATCACCCAAAAACCTGTAGGCATCTCCAATAGGCCAGTCGTTATCAAACCTCGTGCTCCCCCTAGCAGGGGAGAAACTGGGTTGAGTCGACTAATGGCTCCTAGAATGCCATCTGGGGGGGGTGGATACGTGACTGGAGTTAACAAGAACCAAATTAGTATAGCAATTTCAATGGAACGACTAACATCTTCCACAAGATTAATAAAGGGAACCAGGAGGAGCCCTAAAGCCGTGCCTAGCATGATGAGTAAGATGATTGGAAAAACCGACAATGGTAGCATCCAATGAAGAGGAGCTTGGAAAACCAGAAAAATAACGATTGTAACTAATAGCTTTATTGCCAAGTTGAAGCAAATTTCACCGAGCTGGCTGAGAATGATAGCCTCATGGGGGAATTTAACCTGTGCCAGCAAGGCTTTGGCATCCTTAATGGCAGCTTGAGGAGCATTAAATGCTTCCGTAAAGGTCTGCCAAAGTACCATGCCAAGCATGACATAGGCGGGGTAGGGGATCTCGGTCTCGCCAACGTTGAGAATGCCTGAGTTACTAGCCCAGGAAAGACCGACTGCCGTGACAATGGGTGGGATGATAGCCCAAAACATGCCAAAAAAAGCCTGCCGATATTTGCCTTGGATATTGCGAACCATCAATCGCCAAGCCAGTTCACCAGAGGAGAGCAAGTCATTGTAGACCTCTTTTAGCATCTGCCTTGGGCGGTGAATCGCACTATCTGGAGTGTAGACGACTTCGTGGATTTTGCGAGGATGATTGTTCATCGATTGTGGTTATTTGACAAGCTTAGGTTTTAAAAATAGTTTTGATTAATAGTCGGAACATGGATTGTTTCTATATCTAAAGTCTTTTTTGTTTAAATATAGCTTGACATAGTTTGACTCAATGTTTTGGGCTCTGAAGCCTGTGCAGTGTCAGTTCTTTGACACTGCTTCGGTCGATTTTGATTGTGAGTTAACTTTTCTATGTCAATCCTAAAGTATTCCTTTAGAGTATCATATTGAACACGTTGGTATAGTTTTAGAGTTGTCCTTGGGTACAGTGGGAATAGATTGCTACAATCTTAAAATTGTCTTGGCTCTCCAGCACAAGTGGATTGGCTTAAGTGATGCCGACTATTGAGCTTACATATTTTCAGCAGGTGGCGGGCTATATCCGGGCTAGTGCTGATGCCATTGCCCAGGTTGTTGATCAGCTTGACCCTGATCAAGTGGACTGTGCCATCCAGCTATTGTCACAATGTACTGGCAAGGTGATTCTAGCGGGTGTGGGAAAGTCTGGTTTAATTGGCCGAAAGATTGCGGCAACGCTTACCAGTACGGGAACTACGGCGGTCCACCTCCATCCTGCTGATGCTCTGCATGGGGATCTGGGGATAGCCACGGCCCATGATGTTGCTATTGTGTTGAGTAATAGTGGCGAAACTGATGAGTTGGTGGCATTGCTACCCTATCTGCGGCAGCGGCAGGTACCAATTATTGCCATCGTTGGTAGTGTGCGATCAACCTTGGCTCGACAAGCTGACGCTGTCTTAAATGCTGCTGTCGATAAAGAAGCCTGTCCTTTTAACTTGGCACCGACGACAAGTACGACAGTAGCTTTGGCAATTGGTGATGCATTAGCTATGACCTTGATGCAAGTCAAAGGTCTCACCCCAGAGGATTTTGCAATTAATCATCCGGCTGGGCGCTTGGGCAAGCGTTTGACTCTTCGGGTTCGAGATCTTATGCATAGTGGTGAAGATAATCCAGTGGTTAGCCTAGGAGCACCCTGGTTAGATATTATCACTGGCATCACACAAGGTGGCCTCGGAGCTGTTAACGTAGTGGACTCTCAGGGCTATCTGCAAGGGCTTATAACCGATGGAGATTTGCGACGCACACTCCAAAAAATTCGACCTGTGGACTTAGAGAACCTCAAGAGTGGTGCCATTATGACCCCTCAGCCCGAGACAATTAGTGGAGATCAACTAGCTTACCATGCCCTTCAACTCATGGAGAACCGTGTTTCGCAAATTTCTGTTCTGTCAGTGGTAGATGAGGCTGGGCGCTGTGTTGGCTTAATACGGTTACATGATATTGTGCGGAGCGGCCTATCATGACTATCCTAGCGGTCATTCCAGCGCGTTATGCCTCCCAACGGTTTCCAGGCAAGCCTTTGGCACTAATCGGGAATCGCCCTATGGTGCAGTGGGTATATGAAGCGGCCAAGGCCTGTTCAGTGTTTAGCCAGGTGATTGTGGCCACTGAGGATGATCGCATTCTGAACATTGTTCATGGCTTTGGTGGTGCTGCTGAGCTGACCAGCCCTGATCATCTATCGGGTACCGATCGAGTCGCCGAGGTAGCGGATCGCTATCCTCAGGCAAGGGTTGTTGTCAATGTCCAGGGCGATCAACCCTTTGTTACAGCAACAATGCTTGAACAGTTGGTCACACCCTACCTCAAAGAGCAGGAATCGTGGCCAGAGATGACTACGTTGGCCTGTCCACTTTCTGAAGCAGACTACAGGAATGCTAATGCGGTCAAGGTGGTTTGCGATCGCCACCAGCAGGCCTTGTACTTTTCTCGCTCGCCCATTCCTTACTACCGCAATGCTGGCCCTGCTCCGGTTTACCACCACTTGGGGTTGTATGCTTTCCGCCGAGATTTTTTGGCTCAATATGCTAGCCTGACACCGACTCCTTTAGAGTGCTGTGAAGGGCTAGAGCAGTTGCGAGTGTTAGAACACGGTCATAGGATTGTAGTGTGTCACACTGAGACTAAAGTTTTAGAAATTAATACTCCAGAAGACTTAGAAGCCGCTCAAACCCAGATTCGAGGTCAGTAATGCTATGGTTCAGGCTACTATCACCGATCAGCTTACAATTGGCAGTGGCCATCCCCTAGCCCTGATTGGCGGCCCCTGCGTGATCGAGTCTGAGGACTTCACCCTCAAGATGGCTGAGCAGATACGCCAAATATGCGATCGCCTAGGCATTACATTTATCTTTAAGTCTTCCTTCGATAAAGCTAACCGCACCTCCCTGAGCTCGTTTCGGGGGCAGTCCCTAGAGTCTGGATTAGAGGTCTTGCAGCGGGTTAAAGACACTGTTGGCGTTCCCGTTCTGACGGATATCCATGAAAGCTATCAGGCACCTCTGGTCGCTGAGGTGGTTGATATTCTGCAGATTCCGGCTTTTTTGTGTCGGCAAACGGACCTACTTTTGGCGGCGGCAGCCACGGGCCGAGCTATTAATGTCAAGAAAGGGCAGTTTCTAGCCCCTTGGGATATGAAAAATGTCGTGCAGAAACTAGAATCCGGCGGTGCCCAAAATATCCTGTTGACGGAACGTGGCACCAGCTTTGGCTATAACACGCTGATGGTCGATTTTCGAGCCCTGCCTCAGATGCGGGCCTTGGGATATCCCGTGGTATTTGATGCGACCCACAGTGTGCAGATGCCTGGTGGACAAGGTAGTTCATCGGGGGGGCAGCGGGAGTACGTACCTTATCTGGCGCGAGCCGCCAGTGCCGTTGGGATTGATGCCCTATTTATGGAAGTACATGAGCACCCAGACACAGCCTTGAGTGATGGCCCCAATATGGTTCCCCTGCATCAACTGGAAGGAATACTGAAGCAGCTATTGGCCATTCGAGAGGCGATCGCGGTCTTTCCTCCAGACAGACTCAATCCGCTTTAATCCCCTCCTAGGATGCTTAGGATAGGTCTGATCGGATCGCGAACCCAGTAGGATGGTGCCCCCACCCTTCATCTACATCATGCATGCTTTCAAACTAGTCACCCAAAGCTTGCGAGCTTTTTTCAGACGAAATCTACAGCCTCAACCAGGCCTAGCACTAGATTATGCCTTTCCAGGAACACCAGCGGGACCAACGGTGTTGATCATTGCTGATGAGCTGCGGGCAACGTATTATCTGGCTTTCCACCTTGTCTTGGAAAAGCTGCATCACCTGCGGGGGCTTAGCTTTTACACGGTATCTAGTCAATCAGTGCAGCAGGCCGTAGGAACCCACTCGGACGATGCTCCAAAGTGGATCAATGATCTGCTGCAAACCGTACATCCTAACTTAGTAGTGTTTAGTCGGTATAGTCTACCCCATGGTGAAGCCTTGCTCAATGGGGTTAGGGCCGCCCGGATACCTACTGCCTATTACATTGACGATGATTTGATCGATCTACCTGACTCTCTGGGTCAGAGTGTGCAAAAACGGCATGGTAATACCCAGGTTTTGCAAGCTAGAAAATATTTACTTAGTCAAGTTGATCAGGTGTATACATCAACACCCTATCTTCAGAACCATCTGACCCAAAAGTTGTCTGGCAGTCAACCTTTAGTTCTCAGTACTTATCCTCCCTATTTAAACCACCTGATCCAAGTCAAACAACGGTCAAAGCCTAGGCCACTGACTATTGGTTATATGGCTTCAAAGGGTCATGCTCAAGATCTAGCCATGATTGTACCGGCCCTATGTCAAATTCTGACTGACTATCCTCACGTTAGGTTCGAAACGTTTGGAACCATTACCATGCCCCAGAAATTATCAGCCTTTTCTGACCAAGTTGCAGCCCATCAAGGCACCGGTGACTATCAACAGTTTCTCCAAAAACTCTATGACCTCAACTGGGCTATTGGGCTGGCTCCTCTACAAGACACCCCCTTTAACCGCTGCAAGTCTCCTGTCAAGTTCATCGAATACACTAGCTGTGGTATTCCTACCCTGGCAAGTGACATCAACGTTTATAATCAGTTCTGCGATCGGGTCGAAATCTGCTTAGCAACTCCCAAAGGTTGGTACTCGGCCCTTAAAAACTTAATTGACCATGCTGATCTCCGCCATGCGTTAGTTAAGTCAGCTCAAACTAAATGTGAGGCTGACTTCTCCTTAGAAAAAATAGCTGATGATGTGTTTAATGCCCTAAGTTCTTATTTTAATTCCCATGAACTTATTTGACCTTGTTAAACGAGTTGATCGCGCCGTTGACCCTTTGCCGGAGGGCATCACCCTCGAGATAAGTAATTTTCGTGGTTATAAGGTTCAATCTGTTGTTATTCCGGCTAATCAAACCCTAGTTGTCCATCAGGCATCAGAGTTTAGACTACTGGATACTCGACCAAGATTTCCCCATTGGTACTTTCGGTCGTCCCATCCCTACCGTCAGGCCCTGGCTAGGCTGACGCCCGGGTCGATGGTTAAGGCTATCGAAAATACCTTATCTATTGTACTTAAGGACTCAGACGGCAAGTGTTTTCCCTTGATAGAACGGTGTCACCCCGTGGGAGGACAGTGGGTTGAATTAGAGCTGAACTGGCCGATGCTGGGACAGGCTACCGCCTTTGACTTAGAGTTTAGGACCTCTGGTCAGAGAGGTCAATTATTCTGTAGCTATGCTTTTAATCCTAGACTAAAGTTACAGCCTTTCATTAAAGGTTTAGGAGTTGAAGTCGGGCCAGGATCTAACCCATTTGTTGTACCGTCGAAAACCGTAAGTGTGCAATATGTGGAAGATAAGTCCATTGATGAGTGGCGACAACTCTACGATAGGCAGCAGAGAAAAATTGATAGCCCTACCCTATGGGAACAATATATTTGTGATGATGCTCACACCTTAGGGGCAATCGAGGATGAGTCTTTAGATTTTATTTTCTCTAGCCATGTCTTTGAGCATTTAATGAATCCCCTGCAGGTTCTGGAAAATTGGCTTAAAAACTCCCGGTTCGCTCATTTCGGAACGGCTTTTCAGAATTGCTACGGCAGAATAGGGCTTACAGCCTTCAATTAAACTCTTGACTAAACGCACATCTTGTGAAATCACTGTTGACTCATGAA
>PWYO01000270.1 GCA_003567835.1 Actinomycetota bacterium
AAGGGTTTAATCATATAGTCATCGGCCCCCAGCTCCAGGCCCAATACCTTGTCCAGTTCCTCACTCTTTGCACTGAGAATGATGATAGGAACATTACTTTCTCTCTTGATTTTTTTACAGATTTCCAGACCATCCATATCAGGGAGCATTAAATCCAGAATAAGCAGGTCCGGCTCCTTTTTTTGAAAAGCCTGGAGAAGATCTGTGCCGGTAGCATACGTTTTTACTTTAAATCCGTTTTTGGTCAGATGTAGGCTGATGATCTCTAAAATACTTTCTTCATCATCGACCACATAGATTCTTTTTTGCATTATAACCCTCTTTGACTGATCAATTATGCCTTTCTGTTAAAAACTTCATTGCTGGTCCAGCGTCTGTTTGGCTGGCAAAAATACCTTAAACAGGGTCTCCGCATGGGGCTTGCTGCTGACCTTGATTCTCCCATTATGCAAATCAACAATATGCTTCACAATGGAAAGCCCCAAACCTGAACCGATGCGTTTGGCGGAAAAAGGCGCCTTGCCCCTGTAAAAACGCTGGAAAATAAAAGGGAGATCCCCTTTGGCTATACCCACCCCGTCATCTTTAAAATAGACATAGATCCCTTCTTGGGTATTTCCCAGACTGATGGACAGCTTGGACTGCCTCCCCGCATGAAACACTGCATTTTCCGCTAAATTTTTGACCAGCTGGCGGAAAAGGTCGGGATCGGTCATCAAAGAAATATGTTGGCTGGTGTAGTCAAATACAATCTCCATCTCATTTTGCCGGGCCAAGTCTTTCAGGCCTTCGATGACCTCTTCTATGATGGTTACCAGCTCCACTTTACTTTTCAGGAGCACGTTCCTCTTATATTCAATCTTGGAAAGGTTGAGCACATCTTCAATGAGATCGTTTAACCGGACTGTTTCTTTTAAGCCTTTGGCCACATAGCTTTTCACTTTTTTATCTGAGACAATCTCCTCTTCAAGGATTTCCAGATACCCCCTGATGGCAGTAAGGGGAGTCCGCATCTCATGGGAAACATTGGCCACAAACTGGCTTCTGAGTTTGGAAAATTCCACCTCCTGGGTATTATTTTTGACCAGTATGACCATTTTTATGCCTGCGGTGCTTGATTTATCTTTTTTGTCCATAAGGTCTCCTCTGGCAGTTACCGGAAATATTTCCATGTCCAGATACAGCTCCTCATCTCCATAGAAGATTATGCTCTCTCTATGGGGTTCCAAACTTTTAAAGGCATATTCGATGAATGCTTCAAAACGTGTATTATTGAATACAGAGATGGTTTTTTTGCCCAAGACATCATCCTTGCCCAGATAAAATAGGCTGGACAGGCTTTCATTGATGCGGACAATCTCCCGGTTTTCATCGATGACCATAATCCCATGCCATATATGATCAATAATATGACCCAACAGTTTGAGCTCATCATGGGGCTTCATGCCCAAAACCTGATCATGCCAGGTCTTATCACCAGGCTTTAGCGGCCGGCTGACTTTTTTCTGGTATGTAAGAAACATCCCCAGGACGATCACTGTGGCGCAAAAGAATACAATTGCCAGTATTTGATACAGGATAATGGAATCTCCCTCTATTTTTTATTCGATTATATCATAACCGCATATTTCCTTGGATAGCAGCCGCACAGGCTCCCCTTGGATTCCCTTACCGGAAAAACCAAGCAACATAGACCATACTGGTACTACATGAAAAGCCCAAAAGGCAGCCGCTTTCTATGGTCAATCGGGTCTATGGAGGCTGCGGGTTTTTTTGCAGCCATACAGGGGTGCCCTCTGGTTTACTGATCTTTGGTCTCTTGGATCTGTCCGTCCCAGTACCGGTTTGCTTCAGCCATATAGGCTTCATCATCCATCAGTTCTATGTGGATCTCTTTGACGGTATCTTCGCTTACCCGGCCCTTGGCAACCATCTCAGAACCGGCTTTTTTGAGGGCATGATAAAACTGGTCGATTTTTTCTCTTATCGGGCCATCATAGCCGCGGGGATCCTGCAGGGCCTCCCCGCAATTACGGTAGACCTCCAATACTATAGGGCTTTCACCGGCTTTTTTGGCCATCTCATAATAGGCCTTGAGCAGATCAAAATTATGGGCCCCGGGAAAACCGGAATTGGCCACGAAAAACTGCCTGGGAAAATGCTTGACCCGGCCCTGGTGATAAAAACTGCCGTCTTCATTCTTACGGATATGGGGCGTGGCCAGAGGCAGAAACCGGTCTGTAAAATTTTTGAGCAGGCCAGTCATAAGCATCCCGTATACCGGGGTGGCCATGCCCACATAATCGGATTCCAGATAAAGGTCCATCAATGCAGCCATATCGTCTTTGATGATGCATATTCCGGGGGTATTGCCCCAGCAGCTAAAACAGCCGCGGCAGTGCTTGATATTCTGCTGAATCAAAAAAACTTCTTCAGTCTGGGCCCCTGCCTGCCTTGCGCCTTCCAGCAGCGCTTTGGCAATCAGGTGGCTGTTGCTTTTTGGCCCCCTTGGGCTCCCATTGAAAACAGTAACTTGCATAGACCTAGCTCCTCTCTTTGTGACAATCTGCAGATTTTTCTTCAATCAATTGTATCATACAATTGCAGGCATCTGCTGCTTCCAAAAAAAGAGCCGGGCGGATTAGAATAGAAAAAGCCAACCGAAGACATCAGGTCTGTTGCCCTTGGTGCCAGCCGAAGGACACCGGGGTTTTCTATCACCGAACCCTTTTTCACCTCCTGCTTGAACATGGCCGCTTTGGCCCCATAAGGTTTGCTTGGTTATGGTTCTAGGGTGTTTGCCTCATACACCTGCTGCAGGTTATAGGTGTTGTGCTCAAGGACATCCACAATGCTGTTTTCCCCGGCCAGGTGCAAAGCACCCACCGTGATGAAATACGTTTGGTCGCTATGCTTATGCAAAAGATCTTGGATCCTTTCAGACATCTGTTGGTCCCGCTCATCCAACAGGCCCAACTGGAATGCTTGCATAGACGATGTTTCTGCACCCTCTATGGATTCTTCTCTTACCTGGGCAAAAAATTCAGCATCTCCTTCTTTCCAATAAGAGATGGTCTGGTCCAATGGCACCACCCCTTCATGGATGGTTTGAAGC
>PWYO01000192.1 GCA_003567835.1 Actinomycetota bacterium
ATCCTTTTCCCTTCAATTTCTACAATATCCATGGAAAAGTCTAAAACTTTTGCCCCGGAAATAGAAGAGCCTACCCCAAAAGAATCAACCACCCCGCAAAGGCTGGAAATATCCCTTTCGTCCAGGCCCCCGCTTACCACAATATGGACATCTTGAAAGCCCCTGATATCAAGCTCCCATCTTACTTCTTCAAGAATCTTGGCAAAGTCACCCTTTCTGGACCCTGGAGTGTCCAGCCTTATACCAAATAATTTCTTGCCCATGGCTTGGCAGACCTTGATGGCTTCAAACTTTTCATCTTGAAAAGTATCAATTAATGCAATCCTTTTTACCTTTTTGGATATAATTTGATCAAATGCCTGAGTTGCCTTAACTGTATCACCCATAATCAGTATCAAGGCATGGGGCATGGTCCCCACAGGCTCCAAACCCACTGCTTCCGCCCCCATAATGGTAGAAACGCCTTCCGCTCCGCCTATATAGGCGCATCTTTCTACCATGGGGGTGACAGCAGGGTGTATTCTTCTTGCCCCAAAACTATATACAGGCTTACCTTTGGCAGCAAGCTTGCATCTTGCCGCTTTGGTGGCAATACCGCTGGAATGGCATAAAAAACCCAGTATAGAAGTTTCAAAAATACCAAAATCGAGGTATTTACCCGCAATGGTCATCACCGGCTCATAAGCCTCAAAAATCGTTCCTTCGGGCATGCATGTTACCTGAATATCCTTATCATTGGCAAGCAATTCAATGCACTCCTGTATGCCTGCCAGCACTGCCCATTGGTAATTGTAGGGCAATTTTTTTAAAAAAATCTCCGCTTTGACATCAACATCCTTGTCCAGCTTTTTTAAGATCTGTTCAGATCGTTTAAAATAAACATCGGTAACCCGGCCGTTTTTTATATCCTCTTCATTTGCGATAAAAAACATTTCACCCCTTTTCGATAATATTTGCATGAAACACCGTTTTCATCTGTTTGAGGGCAAAATGATGATCCTGCTTATTTAAACCGGCAACCGCATCTTTTAGGACATCGACCTGGTAACCTCTGATTTTGCCTTCAATAGCGGTAATAAAGATGCAAATATTGGTAACACAACCCACGATAACCAGATGATTGATGCTCATTTTATCCAATACATTGCCTAGATTGGTTTTGTAAAAACTTGACAAGGTGGGTTTCTTTACAATGATATCGCTTCCTTGAGGCCTAAGTTCATCAATGACCTTGGCCCCATAGGTGTTTTTAACCGCATGAGGGGCAAACATGTTAAATTCCTGATCATCAGGATCATGGCTGTCACAAAGATAGATAACCGGACATTGGCTCATCCTGGTATTTTCCATTTCCCTTTTAATGGGGCCTACAATTTTTCTAATACCAGGCACCTGGAGCGGTGCGCCTTCAGCCACAAAATCGTTTAACATATCGATGATTAACAAAGCTTTCCTGCCCATTTAAGCCACCTCACTGCTCACCATTTTTCTTCATCATAGCATTTCATGTTTAAATTTTGTAATATTTATTTATAATCCTCTATACAAATTCCTGCTTTTGGATTAATATTTTAACCAATTCATACAATAGGTGGTGACAAATTTTGAAGAAAAGTTATTTTATACTCATATTTGCAAGCATATGCATGCTCCTTTTTTCCTTAAGCGCATGTACGCCCAAACAGGAAGTCACGGTATATTTTGCTGCCGAAGAAGATACAGATTTTTTTCTCAAAGCGCAAACCATAGAAGTAGACCCTTCCCCAGACCTTTATCAGGCCAGCCTGAATGCCTTGATCGAAGGCCCTGAAACCGATGCCCTTTTTGCCACGCTCCCCCCCGATACCTCGGTTTACGCAGTCACTGTTGAAAACGGCTTGGCCATTGCAGATTTCTCCAAGGAGCTTTTAACAGATACCAGCATACCCCGAAGCTCTACCACAGAAACCCTGGCCATCTTTTCCATTGTGAACACGCTTACCGAATTTGATGAAATCCAAAAGGTTAGAATCACCATAGAAGGCCAGCAGACCGGAGAAATAGAAGGCTATTATATTGAAGATTTCTGGGGCCATATTGGACTGGGACAGGATTTTACCCGCAACCAGAACATAATCATAGAAAATGACAGTTGATACAGATCGCTTTTTAGAAAATCATTTTAAACAATCCTTAAACAGCCCAAAAGACCGCCTTATGGGCTGGATGTGCACCTATACACCCATCGAGCTCATTCATGCTTCGGGATTTATACCATACCGCCTGTACGGCATTCGGGAATTTAAAAATGCTGATGGGTACTTCCCCATCAATTTCTGTCCCTATCTTAAATCCAGCTTTGAGCAGCTGCTTTCAGAAGGAGACCAAATAAAGGGTGCTGTTTTGGCAAATTCCTGTGACGGGGCAAGAAGGCTCTACGATCTAACCCGGGCTTACATAGACAAAATGCCCGCCTATATCATGGATGTGCCCCGTTTGGCTTCCAAAGATTCTCAGGTTTTCTATAAAAAGAGCATAGAAAAACTGTACGCTTTTTTAGGCAGCCTCCAGAACAGAAACATTGAAAATGATGAAATACTGCATTCCATCAAACTGTATAACCGCATGAAAGAAGCAATGCGCAGCCTAAGAAAAGCAAGTGCTGAGCAGTCTCTTAATTTTTTGCATTATTATCAGGCCATACGCCTGTCAACCATCACAGATCCTGAAATATTCTGTACCGAAGCTGAGCTGCTGGCAGAAAAAACAACATTATGGGGCAAAGACCAAGCCGGCGGTCCGCGGATCATGGTGGTGGGAAATTTCATCAATGAACAGAAGCTTTTTAAGATTCTGTCCCAGCTGGACTGTCAAATCGTCTACGATGACCTATGCACCACCCAGCGCTATTGGGACAACAAGGTAGATGAGTCCCAAGATTGCATCCAGGCACTGGCTGAAAGCTACCTGGGCAAGCCTGCATGCATGCGCATGGTGGATATGGAGGCCAAACTTAGGCACTTAGAAAATATTGCCCAAAAAGAGAAAATATCGGCCATACTTTTTGTGAGCCTCAAATTCTGTGACAACACCCTTTATTTTTATCCTCTGCTTAAGAATCAT
>PWYO01000039.1 GCA_003567835.1 Actinomycetota bacterium
CTGTGCTTTGCCCGGTTATAAGGTTTTTAGCTTTTTTAAAGGGAAGCAAAACTCTGGTATCACCGAATACTCCGGTACCCAGGGGCAGGCAGTCTTGGGCCAGCCGGCTAAAAAACCTGGGTGCTACAGTTACCATGCAATCTCCTTTATGCTTCCGGCTAAAGCAAACTATATGGCCTTTAAATTTTCCTGAAACTTCCAGGGGCTTAAAATCACCTTTTAAAAAGATATCAGAATACCTGCTTCTGGCCTGCAGGGCCTGGTAAATTAAAAACAGCTTGAGTTTTCCGTTGCATGGTTCCCTGAGCAATTGCTTCAAAAACCTTTTATCATTTATGCCGGTTTTAATCTCCTCCAGGCAGGCTGCCCTTTTTTGGTAATCTACCTTCCTTCTGTTGTCCGGGTCCACCAGGCTGTAGTCAAAAAATTCAGTGCCCTGATAGAAGTCGGGTATGCCGGGCGCAGTAATTTTTATTAGGGATGCCGAAAGCGAACTGAACTGCTGCCAAAAGCTTATTCTGCCCACAAACTGGCTAAAATCATCCATAAAATCACTATCGGCTACAATATTTTTAAAAAAGGAGATAAACCCCTCTTCATATTTTTCATCCGGCCTTATCCAGGCAGTGTGCACTTTGGCTTCCCTTATCGCCTTTATGATATAATCGGCCATCCTTTTTTTGAAATCACCCAGTGAACCGGCATAGCAGCTCAGCATGGCCTGGTAAAGAAAATACTCATCATTCTGATCGGGGCAGCCGGGCAAAGATTTTTTTGCCTGGTTTAAATTATGCCAGAATAAAAGCTTTTTTTCCCATAGTTTAGGGATTTCGGAGAGGACATTCAGTCTGGCCCTGGCGTCTTCGCCTCTTTTGGTATCATGGGTTGCGCTTGCATTAAGGGAGTAAGGCCAGTACTGGACCCTGCTTTTGCAGAACTTGTAAAACTGGCTCAGGCTATGTCCAAAATCTGCTGGATTTGAACCCACCTCATTTAGGCTGAGCAGGCGGTTATAGTTATAAAGGAGGGTATCCTCAAAACCCTTTGCTGCTACTGCTCCGCTGTATTGCTGAAACTTCATCCTAAATTTTCTCCGCCTTTTGCTAAAGAGCGCTTTCTCCAAAAGGTACAGCTCATCTTCGAGCTCCGGCTCCCGGGCCCGTGCACTCTTTAAGGCAAATTTCATGTATCTGCGGTCCCGGGATGAAACTTTATGGCCGGCATAGGTCCTATATACAGGAAAGCATGAAATGAGGCAGGTTATGGCTTTCTGCAGGCTGGATGGTGTAAATTCCTCTGTTTTTTGCCTCTCATCAGATATAAGCAAGCGGGCAAGGTTATCCATATCACCCTGCATGTGTTTTTCTACGATAAGCCTTTTTTTCTCATATGCCATTAGGGCCGGATCTGATTGTTTTTCTATAAATTTAGCATAAATCCGGTCAAAATCTCTGCGGCTGGAAGTTTTACAGAATATTCCGTTAAGCTGATTCAGGAAGTCATAACCGGTGTTTCCCCACACAGGCCACTGTTTGGGCATTTTTTCCCCGGAAGCAAGAATTTTTTCCACAAATATAAAAGGGCTTCCCAAAAGTTTCTTAAGGTTATTCAGGTATAAAAGCGGGTTGTAAAGGCCGTCTATATGGTCTACCCTTACTCCGTCAATGATGCCTTCTTTTGCCATTTTTCTTATTCCCTGATGCAGGTATGAAAAAACTTCTTTGCGGTGTACGGAAGTGCATATGAGGTGATTAATGGTAAAAAACCTCCTGTAGTTTATTTGCTCGTTGGCTGCCTTCCAGTAGCTGAGCCGAAAACACTGTTTTTCCATCAGGCTAAAATATGCTTTGCTGTTTCTGTTAATACTGTCTATTTTTTTATCCACCAGGTTTTTTAGCCTGCCTCCTTTTTTGTAAATGCTGTATAGGTTTTCAGGGCTGCACTGGCCGGCAGAAAGAGGCATATCTTCTCCAAGTACCTGCAAACAGCTCTGATCTTTTAGCGGAAAGGACAGGCGATGGTATTTAACTGCAAACCCGCCGGGGCCAAAACAGACCTTTACCTCTTTTTTTTGGAAAGCCTTTTGGTGGGTTGTCCCCAGAAAAGGGGCCAGCACTTTTCTCTTTAGTTTTTTGGAATGGTGGTTCCAGTCTATATCAAAAAAATTGTAGTATTTTGATTTGTCCCCTTTTTTCAAAATATCTGATATCAGCTGGTTTTGCTGCCGGAAGGCCATATGGTTGGGAACGATGTCCTGAAGGTAGAGCATATTGCTTTTTTTAAGTTCAAGTGAAAAATTTTTCAGTCCCCTGAAGCCCCCCAGGTTCCTGTTGACAGTATGGGGGCAGATTATATCATAGCCGCTTTTCCCGGATTCAAATACCGGCGAGCCATAGATGGTATCAATGCCCAGCGCATGCAGGTATCCAGCCACCCTTTTGGCGTCCACAAAATCGAAATCTTCTCCAAATTGCAGGCGGTAGGTAGCACAGGGGATGCGCATCAGAGGCTCCTTGAGGGCATATAGCTGTCCAGTTCCCTGAAAGCGGATACCCACTGTTCTGCATTCGTGTTTCCTTGTTCTGCTTCTTTTAAAAACGCTGGATAGGCCTGCCTGCTAAGGTAAAAGTAAAGGTTTTGTGCTTCCCAAAGGCTATAATCCAGCTTAAGCGGCTTAAGCGCCTTCATAAGTGAATTAATGCTTTCTAAAAGTATCCTGTCCTTGGGCGCACGGTAAAGTTTTCTCATCATATTGTTTATGGCCTGGTTTGCCACAAAACTTATAAGCCGGGTATCCAGGTCAATGGGCCATCTGCCTGTCTCTTCAATTAGCCTGGAAAGTTTTTTAAGCTTGGTTTTTTTGTTTTTTAGTATATCTGTCAGGTCCGTTTCAAAAATGTGTTTCAAGCTCTGGGAAAATGCTTCCGGGAGGGGGATATTCATCTGGTTCATAGCCTGCATAACCGGATAATTGCGTTCATAAACCTGGCGGTGAAGCTGCTCTATCTCTTTTAGGCGGGGCTTGGTTACCCTGGATATGATATCCCTTTGCTTATCCTTGAACAGGTGCCACAGTGAATAATTATGGGAGCCAA
>PWYO01000168.1 GCA_003567835.1 Actinomycetota bacterium
GCCTTGGCACGGGTTTGTTTGAACATGCGGATCAACCATGATGCTGCGCTTGTAGCTCAGCTGGATAGAGCAACGGACTTCTAATCCGTAGGTCGGGGGTTCGAATCCCTCCAAGCGCGCCATTTAAATGGTTTCAAAATTTGGAAAAATAATATAATATTACATGTAATGGTGAGAATAGCTCAGCTGGTAGAGCACAGGATTGTGGTTCCTGGGGCCGCGGGTTCGAATCCCGTTTCTCACCCCAATTTTTTTATGATTTTAGCGCCTGTAGCTCAGCTGGATAGAGCATCGGACTTCGAATCCGCTGGTCGGGGGTTCGAATCCCTCCAGGCGTGCCAAAATTGTTTTGCCCCGGGCTGAGATGCTGCCCCAAGGGTAAGTGGGCCGTTAGCTCAGCTGGTAGAGCACCGGACTCTTAATCCGGGTGTCACAGGTTCGATCCCTGTACGGCTCACCATTTTTTTGCGAGAGTGGCGGAATTGGCAGACGCGCTAGACTTAGGATCTAGTGGGGTAAAACCTGTAGGGGTTCAAGTCCCCTCTCTCGCACCAATAGGATACCATGCATCCAAACCAGGGCCAAAACTTCCTATCCCAAAGAAATTTTTTATAGGATTTGGCATACACAAATAGGATATACAGAATTTGGGCATTGCTGGTGCATCGGCCTGGGCACTTATCATAGAAGCAGAAAACAGGTGGTCTTTATAAACCAGCATACCAGAGCACCAGGGTTACAAAAGTGGTTCGACTCCTGTCAAGGCAAGCAATATCATGCGTCAAAAATGTTATCCGGATAAGATGAGGCTGCCAAACTTTTCAGATGTTTGGGCCACAGCAGAAGGTCAGCCCGGCCCGATACCGGCCTATATCATATTTTGGAGGCGGTAATTGGCGGCTGTTTGTATTTTATTTTTTTTTTATTATAATATATTGCTTAATGCAAATAAGGTAAAAAGGCAGGAGGCGCTTTTCATTGGATTACAAGATTATGAATAAAGAGGCACAAAAAGATCAAGTGAAGCTGGAGGTAGAGGTATCAAAAAAGCATTTTAATAAAGCAAAAGGAAAAGCTTATAAAAAGATCTCCCAGCAGGCAAATATACCCGGGTTTCGAAAAGGGAAAATCCCTTATGAGGTTATTGATGTCAATTTTGGCAAGCAGTATGTATTAAATGAAACAGCAAGCATTGCCGTATCAGAGCTGTATGCGCAGATTATCCAAAATGCAAATATAAACCCCATTGATTATCCCCAGGTAAAGTTTACCCAGGTGGCAGAAGACAAGCCGCTGTTAGTGGAACTTGCCATCCCTGTTGAGCCGGAAATAGAAGCGCCGGATTACAAAGGCATCGAGGTTTCCGCGGCCCCGGTAGAGGTCAAGGACCAGGAAGTCGAAAAACAGGTGGAAAATATGAGGCAGAAATACTCCTCACTGGAACCGGTGGAAGAGGACAGGGCAGCCCAGAAAGGTGATCATGTCACCATTGATTTCCAAGGCATGGTAGAAGGCAAGGAACTTGAAGGAGGCAAGGCAGATGACTTTGTGCTGGAGATCGGTTCCAAAACGCTTACCCCCCAGTTTGAAGAATCCCTGGAGGGTATGAAAAAAGGCGAAGGCAAAAAAGTCAAATTTACCCTGCCCCAGCAGATTGAAAGGGCAGACTTGGCAGGCAAAGAAGCTGAATTTGATGTTACGCTTAAAGAAATCAAGAAAAAAGTCGTCCCTGAGATTGACAAGGAGTTTTTAAAGAATGCCGGCGATTATGAAAGCAAAGAAGAGTTTGAAAAGGAAATAAGGGAGAGCATTGCTCAGAAAAAAGAGGAATCCAGAAAAGAAGAGATTGTGGGCAAAATTATCAATCAGCTTATTAAAAAAGCGGATATCAGCGCGCCTCCGGCAATGGTCAAAAACAGGACTGACCAGCTTAAACAGGAGTTTGAAAAAAACCTCAAAGCCCAGAATATCAGCAAGCAGAACTATTTAAAAGCTGCTGGAATTGCTGAGCCTGCCCTGGAGGAGCAGTTCAAGAAACGGGCAGAGATTGAGGTACAGCAATACCTTCTGTTTAAGGCTTTGGAAGAAGCAGAAGAAGATAAAATTGCTCCCAAGGAAGAGGAAATCAAAAAAGAGGCTGACAAGATTATAGACCGGTATCAGAAGGAAGAGGAAAAGAAGAAAGTGAAGGAATTTTTGGAAACGGATCAGGGCAAACAAAATCTCACTTCTTCCATTAAGCGGAAAAATATGATTGATATCTTGGTGGACAGTGCCAAGGTAACAGACCAAAAGCAGGAAAAAAAGATTGTTACGCCTCAGGGGCAGAAAGCCGGTTCAGATAAAAAGTTATGGACACCAAATCAAAAATAAGAAAGCGTGGTATATATGAAGAATAGTTATTTAGTCCCCATGGTGGTGGAGCAGACCAACCGGGGAGAGAGATCTTTTGATATTTATTCAAGGCTGCTCAAAGAAAGAATTATTTTTCTGGGTGTGGCCATTGACGATAATGTAGCCAATGTGGTTATGGCCCAGTTGCTGCATTTGGAAGCAGAAGACCCGGAAAAGGATATACAGCTATATATTAACAGTCCGGGGGGAACGGTTACCGCTGCCATGGCCATGTATGATACCATCCAGTTTATTAAATCTCCGGTATCGACCATTTGCATCGGCCAGGCGGCAAGTGCTGCAGCAGTCTTGCTTTTGGCTGGAGAAAAGGGCAAACGGTTCTCACTGCCCAATTCCAGGGTATTGCTGCACCAGCCTTCGGGCGGGGTTACCGGTACCACCATGGATGTGGAAATCCATACCCGGGAAATGGTAAGAATTAGAGCCTTGTTAAATGAGATTATAGCCAAGCATACTGGCCAGGACCTCAAAAAGGTGGAAAGGGATACGGAAAGAGACTTTATCCTTACTGCTGATGAGGCCAAAAAGTATGGGATTATTGATGATGTAATTTATAAAAAATAAAAAGGAAGTGTTTGATATTGGAAAAAAATGACAAAAGGGGTAATTTCCTAAAATGCTCATTTTGTGGAAAATCCCAGAATCAGGTAAAAAA
>PWYO01000310.1 GCA_003567835.1 Actinomycetota bacterium
AATTATTTTAGTAGTAAGTGGCATAATGTTTGGATTCAACAAATGGTGGGACATCAACAAGGACCGTATATTAAATAAGAAGAAAAGTAAAAAAGCATAAGCACCGGGCATTGATAGCAAAATCAATGGTATAAAAAATAGATTTCCATGCTGGCCATACACACATATGAACATAAGTTCATATGTGTGTTGTTATGATAATCTTTAGCATGATGGCCGTTTTTGTTAAAACTTTTTTCTATTTCCAAGCTATTTTATTTGTTTTACTTAGAGCCGGTGCTGCCAAAGCCTCCTTCTCCCCTATCTGTAGCATCCAAATCACCGACAGCGGCCAAGTTGACAATTTCTACTTTTTGAATTACCAGCTGGCAAATTTTATCTCCCTTTTTTATGGCAAAATCACTTGAACCCAAGTTAATCAATATCGCACACACTTCACCCCGATATCCTGCATCAATCAGCCCTGGGCTATTGACCAAACTGATTCCGGACTTAAGAGCCAGCCCCGATTTAGGTTGAACAAAACCCGCATATCCTTTGGGAATGGCTATTTTGATACCTGTAGGTATTTTCTCCCTTTGCAATGGCTCCAGAACACAATCAATCCGGCTATAAAGATCAATACCGGCATCACCTTGATGGGCGTATTTTGGCAATTTTAGAGCTGGATCCAATAGCTTTATATTGACCTTAACCATTTTTAGTCAATCCCATCCAGCTTCTTATAGTCTTCTTTCAATGACTTGTATAGTGCATGATACACTTCGTAGAGTTTGCCGTACCTGGAAACATTTTCAGGTATGGGATTGTTTTCGCTCACCTCTTTGATGGTCTGGCTGCAGGCCTGTTCTATATCCTCATATATGCCTGCTCCAACACCAGCCAGCAGAGCGACCCCATAGGCAGGTCCTTCTTCAATATTTAAGGTTACAATCTTACTGTTTAAAATATCAGCCAAAATTTGCCGCCACACTTTACTTTTTGCCCCGCCGCCAAACATGACTACTTTATCCGGTGTAATGTTCTGCTGCTTTATAATCTCCAGACAGTCATGCTGGCTAAACGATACGCCTTCCATGATTGCCCTTACAAAATGATCTTGCGTATGGCGGTAGGATATGCCGAAAAACACGCCTCTGGCATAAGGATCTCCGTGTGGGGTTCTTTCACCTGAAAGATAGGGCAAAAATAATAGGGATTCAGAGCCGGGTTCCACATTCTCAGCTTGCTTGTTTAAAAGTGCATATCCTTGTTTGTCCGGATATTTTTTCCGAAATTCTTCATTGGCACCAAACCCTTCATAGTACCACTTAAGCGAACCTGCAGCAGATAAGGTTACCCCTGTAAAATGCCATTTTCCAGGTATGGCATGGCAAAATGCGTGCACTCTTCCCTGGGGATCGTACACAGGCTTATCACTGGTGGCAAATACAACGCCGCTGGTGCCAATAGAATCTGATACCAGCCCTTCCCTTATAATCCCTGATCCTATTGCTCCAGCAGCATTATCGCTTGCCCCGCCTACAATGGGTGTCCCCTCTACAAGACCTGTCTGTCTTGCAGTATGTTCATTGACTTTGGAACTGATCACTGGGGATTCAAATACCTTGGGTAACAAATCTCTGGTCAATCCCATACCTTCAAGGATCTCATCTGACCAATCTCTTTTGGCTATATCCATCATAACAGTGCCTGCCGCATCCGATACTTCAGTGGCAAAAGCCCCTGAGAGCATAAAACGCACATAGTCTTTAGGAAGAAGTATCTGGGCTACTTTCTTGTAATTTTCCGGTTCGTTTTCCTTTAACCACAATATCTTAGGGGCTGTAAACCCTGGCAGCGCTTGATTAAAGGAAAGTTTTATAAAACCTTCATACCCAAATATGTCGTATATTTGCTGGCATTGTTTTTCAGTTCTTTGATCGCACCATAATATGGCCGGCCTTATGACTTCATTATTTTTGTCCAAAAAAACACTGCCATGCATCTGGCCGCTCAATCCCAATGCTTTTATTTGTTCCGGTTTGACATTGGCATTGGCAATAACCTCTTTTATGGTATCTATAGCAGCTTGATACCAGTCACTGGGGTCTTGCTGGGCCCAACCCGCCTTTGGGACATCCAAAGGGTATTCTTTGGTTGCCGATGATATAACGCTGCCGTTTTCATCGATTAAAACCGTTTTGGTGGATGTTGTTCCAACATCTATCCCTAATGTACAATTTCTCATGTGGCCTCCTGTATTGAATATCCTTATTTTAATAAACCTTTTTTGCCAAAGTTATATGATTTTCGCTCGCCTGAAGCTTTTCCATAGGCATTCCCTTTGATGCCTTTATGCGGCATTTCGGTCATATTGCATAATTTTTTAGTTCAGAGTTGTTTAAAGTTTAAATTAAAACTTTAATCTTTTATCACTTATATAGGGTTCTTGCGTCTTTAATCCGGGCCTCCTTGCTAAAATCCAGCACCTTTTCCAATAAATGACCTGCAATAAGGATCTTTTTTATCCCAGTATTGGTTTTGGCCTTCATGAACATTTATCCCTAGCGCTAGTTAGAAGGATTCTTTCACCTATCCATTTATTATGCATCCATGCAGATTGGCACCTTAGCCTTTGGTATATTCAATATGAGCCAATTTAAAGCACGCTCCAGTTGCAAAAGGCCATCCTTACCCAATAAGGATGGCCTTTCTTATGTTCAAAATGTGTTTTTCATTTCACTTTAAATTATATGATATGGAAAACCTTGGTCTTTGATCCTTCCGCCTATTTGACTTCGATCTGTACCTTCATGGGGTCGCCTACCCTGTTATTTAAATTATGAATGGCTTTTTCAGTTTCTTCCAACGGATAGGTGTGAGAAACCAAGGCATCAACATTTACCAGGCCTTCTTTTAATACCCTTACTGCTGCAGGCCAAACCATTGGCGCCAGCCAAGCTGAACGTATTTCCTTATCCATAGTATGGAAACTTAAAGCTGGTATGCGCATAACATCATCTTCATTGGGAAGACCGAAATGCAGCAATATTGCACAGTTTCCAGTAACCTCAACTGCCTGTTCAA